>CAZVHV010000173.1:0-3958 GCA_964627025.1 uncultured Oscillospiraceae bacterium
GAGCACCACGTTCATGGCGGTGCCGGCCCACCCGACGCCGTTCCGGTTGAGGGCCGCGACGATGGGGCTGGTGCGCTCATTCACCTCCGCCGTGGGGATCAGCGGCAGGAGCAGGGCCAGGTAGACAAGATAGAGCCCCACAAGGCCGATCACCATCCAGCGGATGGCCCGCGGCACGGTCACCCCGGGATTTTCCGCCTCGGACGCGGCAAGCCCGATGATCTCGAAGCCCGCGTAGGTGAACATCACGATCAGCATGCTGCCGGCCAGCCCGCCGAACCCGCCCGGCATCAGCGGCTCATTCGCCAGCGCGCCCGCGCCGACGGCCACCCTGCCCGGAAACAGGCCGGTGACGAGCAGGAGCGCCGTCCCGATGAACGCCAGGACGGCAAACAGCTTGACGGCCGCGAGCCCGCTCTCCAGCCTGCTCAGCCGGTCGGCGCCGAGCAGGTTGCACAGGGTCACGGCCACGATGACCGCGCCGCCCAGCAGGGCCATGGGAACGCCGGGCGCCCAGCCGCGCACCAGGATGGACACGGCGGCGGCCTCGCTGGACATGGCGAGGACCATGCCCGTCCAGTAGACCCAGCCGACGACGAATCCGGCTCCCCGCCCGAACGCCTGCGCGGCGAAGGCGCGGAAGGAGACCGTGTCCGGATTCGCGACCGTCAGCTCGGACAGGGCGGTCAGGATGAGATAGACCAGCACGCCCCCGAAGAGGAACCCCAGCAGGATGGAAGGCCCCGCGGCGTGAACGGCGACCGCCGACCCGAGAAAGAACGATCCCCCGACGACCGTCCCGAGCGCCATCATGGTCAGCTGCCAGGCCCCCATCCCTTTTTCCCGTTTCTTCATATGCCGTCTCCATCCGAGAAAATTTTCACGCCAGCGGAAGGCGCGTCCTTCTATTGTGCCTGGAACGCCGGCCGTCATGCGCGCCGCTGCCTTGAAATTTTTTCCGAAAACGGCGAATCTTTTTTGAATATTTTCGAGACATTTCGGCGGAAAGCGTGTAAAATCAAATGGTACACACATGCAAAGGAGGACCTGTCACATGGACAAGGAGCGAATCGAACGCGCGGTCAGAGAGATCATTCTGGCCATTGGCGAGGACCCGGAGCGGGAGGGGCTTGCCGATACGCCCAGAAGGGTCGCGAAGATGTACGAGGAGATCTTCTCCGGCCTGCACGAAGACCCGGAGCAGCACCTTGAGGTCTATTTCCAGAAGGAGAAGTACGAGGAGCTCGTCCTGGTCAAGGACATTCCGGTCTACTCCATGTGCGAGCACCATCTGCTCCCCTTTTACGGCAAGGCCCACGTGGCCTACCTCCCCAAAAACGGCAAGCTCACCGGCCTGAGCAAGCTGGCCCGGACGGTGGAGACCATCTCCAAGCGGCCGCAGCTGCAGGAGCGGCTCACCGCCGCCGTCGCCGACTCCATCTTTAAAAAGCTCTCCCCCTACGGCGTGATCGTCGTGGTGGAGGCCGAGCATATGTGCATGACCATGCGGGGCGTGAAGAAGCCCGGCTCCAAGACCATCACCTCGGCCATCCGCGGGGTCTTCCAGACCGACTCCAAGTCGCGGGCCGAGGTCATGTCCATCATCAACAGCGGGAGATAATGGTACCCATGAACAACGCAGATATCAGCTATCCCTCCCCCATCCGGACCATGCGCTTTTCCGGCCGCGCGCTGACCTTCGGGGCGCGCACCCTCGTGATGGGCATCCTCAACCTCACCCCCGACTCCTTCTCCGACGGCGGGGACTTCCTCCCGGTGGACGCGGCGGTGGCCCACGCCAGGCAGATGCTCGAACAGGGCGCGGACATCATCGACATCGGCGGCGAGTCCTCGCGGCCGGGGCATGTCCGGATCGGCGCGGAGGAGGAGCTGCGCAGGGTCCTGCCCGTCATCCGGCGGCTCGCGCGGGAGACCGACGCCATTTTGTCCCTGGACACCATCCGCGCCGAGGTCGCGGAGGAGGGCGTCAAAAACGGCGTCCATATTTTAAACGACATCTGGGGTTTTCAGGAGGACGCGAAGCTGGCCGAGGTCGCCGCGCGGCACGGCACGCCCGTGGTTCTGATGCACAACCAGCACGGCAGCGAATACGCCGGGGACATGATGGACGAGATCAAGCGGTTCCTCCGGGAATCGGTGCGCATCGCGCGGGAGGCCGGCGTGGCCGACGACAGGATCATCCTCGACCCCGGCATCGGCTTCGGCAAGACCTCCGAGCAGAATATGCGCGTCATGGCCCGCCTGGGCGAGCTGCGGGAGCTGGGCTATCCCATCCTCCTCGGCGCCTCCCGGAAATCCATGATCGGCAAGATCCTCGACCTGCCGCCCAAGGAGCGGACCGAGGGCACGGTGGCCACCACCGTGCTCGGGATCGCGCAGGGCGTGGACATCGTGCGGGTGCACGACGTGACCGAAAATCTTCGGGCCGCGCGCGTCGCGGACGCGATCGTCAGGAGGCGGTAAGCATGGACAAAATCCTGATGGAAAACCTGTCGTTCTACGGCTATCACGGCGTTTTGCCCGAGGAGCAGACGCTGGGGCAGACCTTTCTCATCGACGCGGTCCTCGGCCTTTCCCTGCGGCAGGCCGGGCAGACCGACGACCTGCGCTTCACCGCCGACTACGGCGCGGTCTATGCGCGCATCCGCGAGATCGTCACCACCGAGCGTTTCGCGCTGATCGAGGCCCTCGCCGAGCGCATCTGCCGTGAGATTTTCGACTTCTGCCCCCTCGTCCGGACCGTCCGCCTGCGGGTGCGGAAACCCCGCGCGCCCGTCGCGGGGAGCTTCGACGCCTTCGGCGTGGAGCTCGTGCGGCGGAGGCGGGACTATGACTAAGATCTATCTGAGCCTCGGGACCAATCTCGGGGACCGGGAGGCCAACCTGACGCGCGCGCTGGAGCTGCTTTCCGCGCGGGTGCGCATCGTCAAAGTCTCCTCCCGCTACAAGACCGAGCCGGTCGGCTACCGCGACCAGCCCTGGTTCCTGAATCTGGCGGCGGTGGGTGAGACCGACCTTTCGCCCGAGGCGCTGCTCGACTTTACCCAGAGCGTCGAGCGCGCCATGAAGCGGGTCAAAAACTTTGTGAACGGCCCGCGCATCATCGACGTGGACATCCTCCTGTACGGAGATCAGACCATCCGCACCGACCGCCTTGTCATCCCGCACCCGCGCATGCTGGAGCGGGCCTTCGTTCTCGTTCCCCTTCTGGAGGTGGCGCCCGATCTCGTGATCGGCGGCAGGCCCCTCCGGGAGTTTATGGAATTATTTCAAGGAGAGGAGATTTACAAAAATGACGAAGACCATGGACCGAATTGACCGCATCCTGACCGACCCCGATTTTCTCGCACACGAAAAGAGGATCCGCGAGGCCGAAGCCGACAGGATTTACTGCCGTCACGATACGCCGCACTTCCTCGACGTGGCGCGCGTTGCTTCCCTGATCGAGATGGAGGAAAATCTGGAACTGGATCGGGAGCTGCTTTACGCCGCCGCCCTCTTACATGATATCGGCCGCTGGATGGAGTACGCGACCGGCGCCGACCACGCCAAGGCGAGCGCCCACCTCGCCGTCGACATCCTCCGCAACTCCGGATTTTCCCCCGCGGAGGTGGACGAGATCATCTCCGCCATCGCCGGCCACCGGGAAAAGGACATGGCGTCCACGGCGATGGGCACCCTTCTGTACCGCGCCGACAAGCTCTCGCGCAACTGCGTCGCCTGCGCCGCGCGCGGCACCTGCAAAAACTTCCGCAACGGCGAGCATCCCCGTCTGCTCTACTGAGTCACAAAAAAAGACCGGGCTTCGGCAGCTTCATCCTGCCAAAGCCCGGTCTTTTTGCGCCCAAAACGGACTCACCCGCGCGGGAACCAGGCGCGCCGGAGCAGGCGCACCGCGTCGGGGATCTCCCCCGGCCTGAGGGAGGCGAACCCGAGC
>CAZVHV010000174.1:0-3940 GCA_964627025.1 uncultured Oscillospiraceae bacterium
CATCAGCAGACCGCCCGCCGCCAGCAGGGCGAGCGCCGCTTCTCCGAGTATCTTGGTCACGGAAAACACCTCCGCGCTATCTTATGCGCGGCTGGCCCCTCCCGTCACGGCAGGAAAAAGGCGGCGCCGTAGGTGAGGAAGGAGACCGCGGCGCCGGCGAGGAGCACCCCGGCAAAGATGGCGGGCAGGGCGGCGCGCAGGCGCAGGTCCAGAAAGGCCGCCACCAGGGCGCCCGTCCACGCCCCCGTGCCGGGCAGGGGGATGGCGACCAGCAGGCAGAGGCCGAGCAGGCGGTATCTGGTGACCAGCCGCCCCTTGAGATGGGCGCGGTCCTCCAGCCGGGTCACATAACGGTCGAGCCGGGCGCTGCGGCTGCGCAGCCACTGGAGGAACCGGCGGGTGTAGGCGATCAGGAAGGGGATGGGGAGCATGTTCCCGACCACCCCGGCCAGAAACGCCGCCTGGCGGCTCAGGCCCAGGCCGACGCCGAAGGGGATGCCGCCGCGCAGCTCCACCACGGGGATGGCCGAGACCAGCGCCGAAAGGGTCATCCGGCCGGACGGGGTTCCGGTCAGCCACTGCATCAGGTCCAAATCGTTCGACCTCCTTTCCCGCCGCGGGCGCTCAGGGCGCCTGCAGCACGATTTTGAGATACTGCCCGGTGTAGGAGTCCGCGCACGCCGCGACCTCCTCCGGGGTGCCGGCGCACACCACGCGCCCGCCCCGGTCGCCCCCCTCGGGGCCGAGGTCGATGAGGTAGTCGGCGGTCTTGATGACGTCGAGGTTGTGCTCGATGACCAGCACGGTGTTGCCGCTCTCCACCAGCCGCTGGAGCACCGTCAGCAGCATATGCACGTCGTAGGAATGCAGACCTGTGGTGGGCTCGTCCAGGATATAGATGGTGGAGCCCGTCGAGCGCTTGGACAGCTCGGTGGCCAGCTTGACCCGCTGGGCCTCGCCGCCCGAGAGGGTGGTGGAGGGCTGGCCGAGCCGCACATAGCCCAGCCCCACGTCGCAGAGGGTCTGGAGCTTTTTGCGGATGCGCGGCAGGTTCTCGAAAAGGGGCAGGGCCTCGTCCACCGTCATGTCCAGCACCTCGCTGATGTTCTTGCCCTTGTAGCGGACCTCCAGCGTCTCGCGGTTGTAGCGCCGGCCCTTGCACACCTCGCAGGGGACGTAGATGTCGGGGAGGAAGTGCATCTCGATCTTGAGCAGGCCGTCGCCCGCGCAGGCCTCGCACCGCCCGCCCCGCACGTTGAAGGAGAAGCGCCCGGGGCCGTAGCCCCGCGCCCTGGCGTCCGGCGTGGAGGCGAAGAGGTCGCGGATGTCGTTGAACAGGCCGGTGTAGGTGGCGGGGTTGGAGCGCGGGGTGCGCCCGATGGGGGACTGGTCGATGTCGATGACCTTGTCCAGAAAGTCCTCGCCCTCGAAGGCGGCGTGCCGGCCCGGACGCACCTTGACCCGGTTGAGGTCGGCCGCCAGCTTTTTGAAGATGATCTCGTTGACCAGGCTGGACTTGCCCGAGCCGGACACGCCGGTGACGCAGGTGAAGGTGCCGAGGGGGATGGAGACGTCGATGTCCGCCAGATTGTTCTCGGCCGCGCCGCGCACCGTGAGGAAGCGGCCGCTGCCCGGGCGGCGGGTCTCGGGGACGGGGATCTTCCGGCGCCCGGCGAGGTAGTCCCCGGTGATGGAGCCGGGGGTGTTCCTCACGTCCTCGGCCGTGCCGGCGGCCACGACCTGCCCGCCGTGCACCCCCGCGCCCGGCCCGATGTCCACGATATAGTCGGCGGCGCGGATGGTGTCCTCGTCGTGCTCCACCACCAGAAGGGTGTTGCCCAGGTCGCGCAGCCGCCGCATGGTGGCCAGCAGCATGTCGTTGTCCCGCTGGTGCAGCCCGATGGACGGCTCGTCCAGGATATAGAGCACCCCCATGAGGGAGGAGCCGATCTGGGTGGCCAGCCGGATGCGCTGGCTTTCGCCGCCCGAGAGCGAGCCGGCCTGGCGCGCGAGGGTGAGGTACTGCAGGCCCACGCTCTTCAGGAACCCCAGCCGCTCGCCGATCTCCTTCAAGATCCGCTCGGCGATGCGCATCTGGGTCTCGCCGAGGGTGAGGTCCCGGAGGAAGTCCAGCGCCTCGCTGACCGGCTTGGTGCAGAACGCGTGGATGCTGATGCCGCCCACCGTGACCGCCAGCGACTCGCGGCGCAGCCGCTTGCCCCCGCAGTCGGGGCAGGGGTGCTCGGACATGCACTCCTCCAGCTCGCGGCGCATGGAGTCGGACTGGGTCTCGCGGTAGCGGCGCTCCAGATTGTTGGCGATGCCCTCGAAGGCCTGGTGGAGCACCCCCTGCCCCCGCTCGCGATCGTAGGTGAGCCTGAGCTTTTCCCCGCGGGTGCCGTAGAGGATGATGTCCACGATCTCGTCGGGCAGGTCGCGGACGGGGGTGGTGAGCTTGAAGCCGTAGCGCTTGGACAGCGCCTCAAAGTACATGCGCGAGATGGAGTCGCCCTTGACGTTGTTCCAGCCGCTGGCGCTGATGGCGCCGTCGAGGATGGAGAGCGAGCGGTTGGGGAGGATGAGGTCGGGGTCCACCTTGAGCTGCGCGCCCAGGCCGGTGCAGGTCGGGCAGGCGCCGTAGGGGTTGTTGAAGGAGAACATGCGGGGGGTGAGCTCCTCGATGGAGATGCCGCACGTCTCGCAGGCGTAGTTCTGGGAGAAGAGGAGGTCGCGGTCCTCGTCCGCGAGGTTGACCATGACGATGCCGCCCGCCAGCGCGGCGGCGGTCTCCACCGAGTCGGTGAGCCGCCGGGCGACGTCCGGACGGATGACCAGCCGGTCCACGACGATCTCGATGTTGTGCTTTTTGTTCTTCTCGGGCTTGATCTCCTCGGTCAGCTCGTAAAGCGCGCCGTCCACCCGGCAGCGGACGTAGCCCGCGCGGCGGGCGTCCTCGAAGACCTTGGCGTATTCGCCCTTGCGGGCGCGCACCACCGGCGCCAGCACCTGGATGCGCGTCCCCTCGGGCAGGGCCAGGACCTGGTCGATGATCTGGTCGATGGTCTGCTGGCGGATCTCACGGCCGCACTTGGGGCAGTGGGGCGTGCCCACCCGCGCCCACAGCAGGCGCAGGTAGTCGTAGATCTCGGTGACGGTGCCCACGGTGGAGCGGGGGTTCTTGGTGGTGGTCTTCTGGTCGATGGAGATGGCGGGGGAGAGGCCCTCGATATAGTCCACGTCCGGCTTTTCCATCTGCCCCAAAAACTGGCGCGCGTAGGCCGACAGGGACTCCACATAGCGCCGCTGGCCCTCGGCGTAGATGGTGTCAAAGGCCAGGGAGGACTTGCCCGAGCCGGACAGGCCGGTGAGCACCACCAGCTTGTCCCGCGGGATGCGGACGTCGATGTTCTTTAAATTGTTCTCTCGCGCGCCCTTGACGAAAATGTGGTCCTGCATGAACGAATGTCTCCTTCTCTCCGGCCGGAAAGGCGTTACGCCTTCCCGCCGCGCAGCGCGATGATCCGGTCGCGCAGCACGGCCGCGTATTCGAACTCCAGCATTTTGCTGGCCTGACGCATCTGCTGCTCCAGCTCGGCGACGGCCGCCTCCCGCTCGCGCTGCGTGAGGGCCTTCGCCTCCCCGCGCCGCGCCGGCGTGTCGGCCGACTTGGAGATCTCCAGAAGCTCGCGCACCGACTTGACGATGGTTTTGGGCACGATGCCGTGCGCTTGGTTGAAGCGGTCCTGGATCTCGCGCCGCCGCCCGGTCTCGTCCATGGCCGCGGCCATGGAGGGGGTGACGGTGTCGGCGTAGAGGATGACCGTGCCCTCCGCGTTGCGGGCGGCGCGGCCGATGGTCTGGATCAGCGAGGTCTCGCTGCGCAGGAAGCCCTCCTTGTCGGCGTCCAGGATGGCCACCAGCGCCACCTCGGGCAGGTCCA
>CAZVHV010000175.1:0-3911 GCA_964627025.1 uncultured Oscillospiraceae bacterium
GCCGACCAGCTTGGCGAGCACCGCGACGGCGAGCAGCAGGACGGTGAAAAGGAGCAGGGGGCCGGAGATGGCGGTCAGCTTGGCCTGCAGCCCGATGTTGGCGAAGAAAATGGGGGAGAAAAGCAGGAAGGAGAGAGTCTCGAACCGGGAGGCGATATATTTGGTCTTCTGGGTGTTGCAGATGATGAGGCCGGCGAAGTAGGCGCCGGTGATGTCGGCCACCCCGAAGAACCGCTCGGCGGCGTACGCCAGGGAGAGACAAAAGACGAAGGCGAGGATGGCGAAGCGGCGCATGTCGTTGCGGAAGAGCCGGATGAGCGACTCGAACAGCTCGAAGAACAGGAAGCCGGCCACCGCGAGAAAGACGAAGAAGAGGGCGATCTTGAGCAGGACGGCCGCGACGCTCACGCTGCTGTCGGCGAAGCTGGTGATGACGGTGAGGGCGATGATGCCCAGGATGTCGTCGATCAGGGCCGCGCCCAGGATGACGCTGCCCGCCCGGGTGTCCAGCTTGCCCAGCTCCTTCAGGGTCTCCACCGTGATGCTGACCGACGTGGCCGTGAGCACCACGCCGATGAAGAAGTTCTGGAGGAGCAGGTTGCCGCCGCCCGCGGCCAGGCCGCCCCGGTTGAAGAGGGAGGAGAGGAACGCCCCGCCGCCCAGCGGGAGCAGGACGCCGCACAGGGCGACCACGAAGGAGGCCCTGCCGGCCTTCTTCAGCTCGACGATGTCGGTCTCGAGGCCGGCCGTGAACATCAGGATGATCACGCCCAGCTCGGCGATCTTGCGGATGAAGTCGGTCTCGGCGACGAGGTTGAGGGCCGTCGGCCCGAGGAGCAGCCCGGCGATGAGCGCGCCCACCACCTGGGGCATCCGCATCCGCCGCGTGAACAGGCCCAGGAGCTTGGTGCAGAGCAGGATGATGGCGAGGTCCAAAAGAAAGAGATAGGAATCCATAGATATCGTCTGCCTTCCGCCTGTGATTCCGGTGACTGCCGTGTCACCGATTCCAGTATAGATTCTGCGCGGGCGAAAAGCAAGAGCGGAATGAGAGGAATTCCCGTTCGGCGGACGAAAAAACGGTCAAAACGAATAAAAGCGGACGGATTTTCATGGACAAGATTGCGCGTTTAACCCAAAACGGCGCCGGACGGGCTCACCGCAGCCGCGCCGCCGCCCGCACCGCGATGCGCCGGACGGTGTGCAGCTGGACGCCCAGGGCCGCGGCGATGGACTGCCGGGACACGCCGCGGAGCAGGGCGAGCAGGACGTAGCGCTCGCGGCTGTTTTCCGGCCAGGCCGCCCGGATGCGGGCGAGCATGTCCAGCCGGTCGATGGCCTCCTCCTCGTAGCTCTCCGACGGATCCCGCCGCCACACCTCGGGCGGGGGGACGGCGCGCTGCTGCGCGCGCAGATAGTCGCGCATGTTGTTCAAAATGCAGCGCCTGGCGTAGCAGGGGAAGGCCCCCGCCCCGCGCCACGTCCGCGCCGCCTCCCACAGGCCGATCAGCCCGCACTGCAGCAGGTCGTCGTCCCCCTGCGAGCGGGGGAAAAACCGCCGCGCCGTGAGCAGCACCAGCCCGCGGTGCTGGGCGAGCAGACCCTCCACCTCGGCCGCGCCCGGCCCGCCCCGTTCAGGTTCCCGTTCCATCCTCGTTGCTCCTTTCTCTCTCCGGGCGGCGGACGCCGCCTCCGGTCCCTCACCTTCCGCCCCGGTCTCTCATATCCTGTACCGGGGAGGTGACGCTATGACATCATGCGAGTGGGCCGCGGCCGTTACCGCCATCGCCCTCGCGATCGCCAAGGGCAGAACGCCGGCCGAGGTCGAATATATCGCCCTGCTGTTCTCGCAGCTCGCGGCCACCCTCTCCACCATCGCGGCCACCCCGCCGGGCCTCAACCTGACGGGCGGCGGCGGCAGCTAACCCTCGCGCTCCCGCGCCAGGAAGGCCCGCATCCGCTCCACGTCCTCGCGGGTGCGGCGGTCGGCCCCGCCGCCGGAGGGCGGCGCCCCCTCCTTCCACCGGTCCCAGCGCTCGGCGGCGCGCAGGGCCGCCTTCCAGTCGCGCATGGGGGTCTTCCCCGCCAGCCAGCCGCGTGCGGCGTAATAGTCGAGAAAGCCCTGCGGGTCCACCGGGCTGCTCCGCTCGCGGCAGTAGGCCGCCACCTCCTCCGCCGAGGGGGGCGTGAAGGGCGCGCGCGCCGGTTCCCCCTTCGGATCGGATTCGGATTCCGATTGGATTGGATTCCGGGGACATCCGCGCGCATCCGTTTGCGTCTGCGTGCAGATGCTTTCCGGCGCCTGCGGGCCGCCGGGCGCGGGGTACTTGCTGCGCTTGGCCCGGATGCTCTGATGGCGCTCCCAGGTGCGCAGCTGGAGGTAGGGCCGGCCGCCGGCGCGGTAGAGGTCCAGCAGGCGCGCGCCCTCCAGGGCGGCGAGGGCGGCCTCGATCTCCCCGTCCGCCATTGCTTTGAGCGGGAAGAGCCGCGCCCGCAGGATGGGCGTCCGGGCGTCCATCCGCCCGTAATCGTCGCAGTTGACGATCAGGCGGTAAAAAAAACACTCCTCGAACCACGACAGCCCGTCGATGCTGTCGCTGGAGCAGATGCTCTCCTTGATGATGCGGTTGGGCATGTCAGTTTCCTCCAAAGCGGGAGAGGCGCACCGGGCGCGCCCCGAGCAGCTCGGC
This sequence comes from uncultured Oscillospiraceae bacterium, assembly GCA_964627025.1. Taxonomy (GTDB): domain Bacteria; phylum Bacillota; class Clostridia; order Oscillospirales; family Oscillospiraceae; genus JAEWRY01. The sequence continues at coordinate 2,691 of CAZVHV010000175.1, forward strand.
TTTCTCCCGCGTGGTCAGGGCGCTCCAGTGCTCCTCCAGGCAGGCCGGGCACAAAAGCGCGCCCTCCCAGGTGTACAGAACGTCCCCGCGGTAGGCTTCGCCCCCGCAGCAGCCGCAGTGCGCCGCCGGCGCCTCGCGCTGCCGGTCGCGCAGAAACGGCCCTTCCCATCGCATGGCGATCCCCTCTCCCCCGCCGTTCAGATTCGGAACCCGCGCGCTGTTATCACCAAATGGTGATAACAGCGTAACACAAAAGGCCGAAGTTTTCCGTGTGCGGAGCGCTTTGCGGCCTTACCGGTAACCGAGCATAGTGTATCACCAAATGGTGATACTGTCAACAGCATTTTCTTGCATCCGGTGATGGAATATGGTAACATAACTCAAACAATATTATGTGAAGATAATACGATCGGGGGAGGATACATTGTGGAGCAGGTTTCCACCTTCGGCGAGCGTCTGCGCACCCTGATGGAGGAGCGCGGCCTGAGCTACGACGCTTTGGGCGCAAAGGTCGGGATGAACCCGCAGACCCTCAACCGGTATGTGCTGGGCCGGCGCGAGCCAAAGGCGGGGGTGGCGGCCATCATCGCCCTGATGGCCTATGCCGGCCTGCGCGAGGGCGAGGTGCTCTATCGAAAAGTTATTGAACAGATTCTCTTATAACGCTTGTGCGGAGAAATGTCGTATGTACGTGCAGGGTCGGGTGCGCCACCTGCCGCGCGCTTGTCCTCTCGTCCATTACACTCCCTGCTGCGGCTCGTGCGGATGACGACTGATCGCCGACTCCCACTTCGTCTTTGAAATGAGGAATATCGCGATGAGCGAAGCCATGTAGTTCGAGAAGAGATTGCCCCAGAACACCGCATAGTATTGCAGGTACTTTTCGGTGAAGAGAATGAACAGATAGCGTAAAAACCAGATGCGCAAGATCCCGAGCACGAGGGGAATCTTCGTGCGCCCAAGGCCGATGAAGGCGCCCTGAATCGTGATTGTTATGCCAAAACCGATGACCGAATACGTATAGATGTGCAGGGCATTGTTCGCGATTTCGAGGACGTCTGGCCGCCGCGTGAACAGAACCGTCAGGTGCGGCGACAGAGGCACGATGATCGCGATGATGACCGCGGCGGTGATGGCGCTGAGGATGGTGCCGCCGATCATGGAGTTTTTTGCCTTGGCAGGGTTCCCTGCGCCGATGTTCATGCTGACCATGGTGGTGAC
>CAZVHV010000176.1:0-3905 GCA_964627025.1 uncultured Oscillospiraceae bacterium
ACCTGATTCGCTACCCCCAGCGTGGCGTGTGCCTCTACAAATGCGGCAATGAGCGGTACTATTTGGCGGTTCACGCGCCGGCCCACAAGGAGCGCCTGTTCGGAAAGGCAGGCGGCAGATGAACATTGTAGCCTATGGGGGCGGGACCAACAGCACCGCCCTCCTGATAGGAATGCGGCAGCGAAATATCCCGGTCGACCTCATCCTATTTGCGGATACGGGAGCTGAGCGCGCCCACACTTATGCCTACTTGCCGGTCATGGATCAATGGCTGCGGGAGCATGGGATGCCGGAAATCACGGTGGTGGAATATACCGATCAGAACGGCGAGCGCCTCACGCTGGAGGATGAATGCCTGCGGTCCGGCACGCTGCCGGCGCTGGCGTATGGGCACAAAAAATGTTCCCTGAAACACAAGATCGGCGTGCAGGACAAGTTTTGCAACAACCATCCGGCCTGCCGCGCGGTATGGGATTCCGAAGAGAAAGTCACCAAATATATCGGCTTTGACGCGGGTGAGGAACACCGCCGCACCCATGCCTTCGTCTATGACATCCAGGACAAAAAGTACCGCAAGGAGTACGCCCTCATTGACTGGGGCTGGTATCGGGAGGACTGCATCAACGCGATTGAACAGGAGGGTCTGCCCCTGCCGGGCAAGTCCTCCTGCTTTTTTTGTCCGGCGATGAAGAAAGCGGAAATCCGCACTCTGTACCACCAGCACCGGGCGCTGTATGACCGGGCAATCGCCCTTGAGCGCAACGCGGCGCCCAACCTTATCACCGTCAAGGGCCTCGGCCGGGACTGGGCGTGGGAAGATTTCGTGGAGGCCGAGCGTTGCCAGATGGTGCTGGGCTGCGATATGTTTCCCGAGTTCGACATGCCCTGCGGCTGCTATGACGGCGAATGAGCCGGCCAAAGGAGGGCTGTAAATGGAACTGAAAGACCAGCGTTTTGGCATTGAAATTGAGTTTACCGGCATCACCAGGGAGCAGGCGGCGGCGGTCGCCGCCCGGTATTTTGGCACACGGCCGGGCAATTCGACCCACTACAGCCATGACGCCTACAGAGTGCCGGACACGGAAAACCGAATCTGGAAGTTTATCTACGACAGCAGTATTGTGGCGCAGAAAAATCAGGGAGGCCAGCGAATATCTGCCGATGAGGAATACCGCGTGGAGCTGGTCAGCCCCATCTGCCGCTACGACGATATCCCTCGCATTCAGGAATTGGTGCGCCATCTCCGCGACGCGGGGGCCTTCGCCTCGCAAAAATGCGGCATCCATATTCATGTGGACGCCTCCGCTTTTGACGCCGTCACCATGAAAAACCTCATCAACATCATGGCCTCCAAGGAGGATTTGATCTACAAGGCGCTGCAGGTTCAGGTGGAGCGCGAGTATTACTGCGAGAAATCCGATCCCCGTTTTATTGACGAAATCAACCGGGTCAAACCCCGGTCGAGGGATCAGGTAATGCGCATCTGGAACGGCGACGGCCGCTCTCCGGTGCAGGATAGATACCACTGCCTGAACCTGGCGAGCATACCCGAGCACGGCACGGTGGAGTTCCGGCTGTTCAACAGCGAAATCCAGCACGCCGGGAAGATCAAGGCGTACATCCAGCTTGCCCTTGCCATCACCGCGCAGGCCCTCAACCAAAAAGGCGCCAGCCGAATCAAGACGCAGACCAGCAACGAGAAATATACCTTCCGCACCTGGCTTCTGCGGCTGGGGCTCATCGGCGACGAGTTCAAGACAGCGCGCACCCATCTGCTGGAGCATCTGGACGGCTGCATCGCCTGGAAAGACCCGGCGCAGGCCGAGGCGCAAAAGGAGCGGCTCCGCCAGAAGCGGGAAAAAGAACTGCTCAGGCGGCAGGAAGAAGAACAGGCTATGGGGCAGGTCCCCTCGCCGGAAGAACCGGAAACCGGGAATCAGCCCGGCATGAGCATGAGTATGTAGGAGGACAGGAATATGAGTCAGGAGAAAAAATTGTATATCGCGTACGGCAGCAACCTCAACATCGAGGGTATGTCCCACCGCTGCCCCGGCGCCGTTATTTCGGGAACCGCAATCTTAAAAAATTACGAGCTGCTGTTCCGAAGCCACGCAAATGTGGAGCCGAAAGAAGGCTCCTCCGTGCCTGTGGCGGTTTGGGAAATACAGCCTCAGAACGAAAACAGCCTGGACTGGTACGAAGGATATCCCTCTTATTACGGTAAAGAAACTGTGGAAGTAGAGCTGGACGGCCGGCCTGTTTCCGCCATGGTCTACACCATGAAACCGGGGCGGCAGCCCGCCCTTCCCCACAAGGGCTACCTGAGTATTATCAAGGAAGGCTACGAGGCATTCGGCTTTGATATGGCGGTGCTGGACAAAGCGCTGGAGCGGACCCGCGAGCTGATCCGGGAGATGGAGCAGGCCGGTCCGGAGGGCGGCGGCTTTCCTTCCATGAAGCTGTGAGAGGCGAAAAGATGCCTAAAAAACGACTGTATATGGCCTACGGCAGCAACATCAATCTCGACCAGATGGCATACCGCTGCCCCACGGCGGGGCCGGTAGCAACGGCGGTCCTCAAGGATTATGCGCTGCTGTTCCGCGGCGGGCGGCGGGGCGGCGTAGCGACCATCGAACCACAAAAAGGCGCCGCCGTCCCTGTTCTGCTGTGGGCGATTAAGCCGGAGGATGAACTCTCCCTGGATCATTACGAGGGATTTCCCGGCTTTTACGGCAAGCAGATGATGGAGGTGGAGCTGGGCGGCAAAACCGTTTCCGCAATGGCCTATGTGATGACGCCGGGGCATGCGGCTGACCGCCCAACCTCTTACTACCTGAATGTCATTGCCGAGGGATATGCACAGGCCGGGTTTAATCTTGGCGTCATCGCCGCCGCCGTGAAGCGCACGGAAGATCTCATAAGCTGCGAGGAAAACATCCGTGAAAGCCGTTATTGGGAGCGCCGCTTTCCCTGGGAAGGGCAAGCGGCGCAGCTGTGCATGGGGGATGTGTTCGACAATGAATCGGAGGACATGGACGAGGAAGAACTGGATTTTGACGAGGAACCGGACACCGGCCTCGGGATGAAATGGGGGTGATGACCGATGGCTGATCCCGCAACCTTAACCGCTATCGCACGGGCGGCCGCCGCGCTTCTCACCAATGAAAAGACCCGCAAGGGCATCGGCTGGATCGTCGTGGCTGTTCTTTCTCCGCTGATCGTGATCGTCGCCGTCATCGCCGCGCTCTTCTCCGGCTCAGCCCAGCACAACACACACGCCCTGGATTTGTGCTTTTACGGGGGATATGTTTCATCCGGCGTCCCCGCCGAATACCGGCAGCACATTACCGATATGCAAAGCAGCTTCGCTGTCATCGAGGGGAATATCGCCGCCGTCAGCGCTATGACGGAAAACGGAAACGGCCTCGACTCTCACATGGTCAAGGCTATTTTTTATGCTCTGTATTTCGGAGAGCAAAACCCCTCTCAGGTGGGGATCACCCGCTTTGTGGACTGCTTTGTCACCTACGAACAGCGTACCCATACATGGACGGACGAGGACGGTGTGGAGCATGAGGAAACCTACACCGTAGCCGTGCCCATCGCGTCGCTCGATACCGTCTACGCCAATATATCCTCTGTCATGGGCGTCCGGATTACCGGCGACGACAAGGAAAACGCCGCTGAAATTTACCTGCGTGTGCGAAGCGGGGGCGATACCTTCTCCGGCGATTATCTGCGGGGGGACGGCGTGAGCATCGTGCTGGACGTGTCCGCTTTCACCGACCTGTCCACCAAAAACAACCGGGATCTTGTGGTGTACGCCATCCACGCCTGGGAATCCGGCTGGGGCTATGTGTGGGGCACCTACGGCTCCGTCCTTACCGACTCGCTGTTTGAATACA
>CAZVHV010000177.1:0-2361 GCA_964627025.1 uncultured Oscillospiraceae bacterium
ACGCCGGAATCCTACGAGCTCCAGGAACTCTGCCGCCGGATGGCGGATGCCGGCTGCACCCATGTGGTGATGGAGGTCTCCTCCCACGCCCTCGCCCTCCACCGGGTGGACGGGATCCGCTTCCGGGCCGGCATCTTTACCAACCTGACGCAGGACCATCTCGACTTTCACGGCACCATGGAGGAATACCGGCGGGTCAAGGGGCTGCTCTTTGCCCAATGTGACACCGCAGTCCTTAACCTGGACGACGAGGCCGGACGCTACTATAGCGAAAGGGTCCCGTGCGGCAAGGTCACCTATTCCGAAAACAAGGACGCCGCCGACGTGGTGGCCAAAAACATCCGCCTGTTTCCCACCTATGTGGAATTTGAGGCGGTGACCCGGGACGGCATCGCGCGGGTCCATCTGCCCATTCCGGGCGGGTTCACCATCTACAACGCCCTCGGGGTCATCGCCTGCGGGACCGCCCTCGGCCTGCGGATCGCGGACGTTTCGGCCGCCCTGCGGGAGGCCAAGGGTGTCAAGGGGCGGCTCGAGGTGGTGCCGGTCCCGGCGCCGTACACCGTCCTGATCGACTATGCCCACACGCCGGACGCGCTGGAAAACGTGCTCACCGCCGTGCGCGGCTTCACCGCCAAGCGCCTCATCTGCGTCTTCGGCTGCGGCGGCGACCGCGACCGGAGCAAGCGGCCGGTCATGGGCGCCATCGCCGGCGCGCTCGCGGATCTCGTCATCGTGACCTCGGATAACCCGCGCACCGAATCGCCCGGAACCATCATCGAGCATATCCTGGCGGGCATGACCGACTGCGAGACCCCGCCCATCGTGGAGCCGGACAGACGGGCCGCCATCCGCCTTGCCCTCGCCCTGGCCGCCGCGGGGGACGTGATTGTGCTGGCCGGAAAAGGGCACGAGACCTATCAGGAGATCAACGGCAGCATGACACACCTGGATGAACGGGAGGAAATTGCCGCTTCCTTCAAAGAGGGAATTGTCAACGGTTTGCCGCCTGTGCTATAATTATAAATTGCGTTTGAATACGTTTCATACGAAGGGGGAACGGCAGCCATGCCGCCGGCCCGGAATTCAAAGAGCTCGGAGGTTCAACAGATGAGGATACTTTTGGCCGCGCTGGTGGCGTTTGGCGTGACGGCGCTTTTGGGCAGGGTGCTGATCCCGGCGCTGCGCCGCCTGAAGGCGGGGCAGTCGATCAAGGAGGACGGCCCCACCTGGCACATGTCCAAGCAGGGAACACCCACCATGGGAGGCCTGATGTTCATCGGGGGCATTGCCGCCGCCGTCTTTACCGTCGGCCTGCCCGACCTGCTGCGGGGCAGCTGGAGCGGGGTGCTGATGCTGGCCTTTTCCCTGGTGTTCGGAGTCATCGGCTTTATAGACGACTACGCCAAGGTGAAGAAGAAGGAGAACACCGGCCTCTCCGCGCCCCAGAAGTTTCTGCTGCAGGTGGCCGTGTCCATCGCCTTCACCGTGCTCCTGCGCTATGCCGGGTACCTGACCCCGAACCTGTATATCCCCTTTCTGAACCTGCATCTCCTGCTGCCCTGGCAGCTCTATATGGTGTTTGCCGCCTTTGTCATGGTGGCTACGGTGAACGCCGTCAACCTCACCGACGGCGTGGACGGCCTGGCCGCGGGCGTCACCCTGCCGGTCGCGGCGTTTTTCACCGGCGTGGCCGCCTGGGGCTTCACCTACTGGCAGAAGCCGGAGTACGGCGCGCTGTCGCTCTTTGCCGCCGCTCTGTTCGGCGGCCTGGTCGGTTTCCTGCTCTATAACTTCCACCCGGCCAAGGTGTTCATGGGGGACACCGGCTCCCTGTTCCTGGGCGGGGCGGTGTGCGGGCTGGCCTTCGCGCTGGATATCCCCTTTGTGATCGTGGTGGTGGGGATCGTGTATGTGGCCGAGGCCCTGTCCGACGTCCTGCAGGTGTTCTATTTCAAGGCGACCCACGGAAAGCGCATCTTCCGCATGGCGCCGCTGCATCACCATTTTGAGATGGGCGGCTGGAGCGAAAAGAAGCTCTTTTTTGTCTTTTCCGGCGTCACCCTGCTGTGCTGTCTGCTGGCCTTTTTCAGCGTGGCGGCCCGGTATCCGGTGGTATAAACCTGTTCCGGCCATGTGCGCGGCGATGATTCAATCGGGAAGAAGGTGGGCGTTTTGCCGAAACTGAAGCGGGATCTGACGGTGGCGGAGCAGCTGGCAAGGGGGCCGATCGATCTGCCCTTCCTGATGCTTACCCTTCTGCTGGTCGGAATCGGTCTGATCATGGTGTTTTCCGCCTCCTACGCATCGGCCTCTTACGACATCGAAAAGGTCACCGGCCACAATCCTATTTATTATGTG
>CAZVHV010000177.1:2371-3887 GCA_964627025.1 uncultured Oscillospiraceae bacterium
TTATGTGCGCCGCCAGGCGCTGTTTGCCGCGGCGGGGCTCATCGTCATGTATTTTATCTCGAAGATCGACTACCAGTCCCTGCGCTGGCTGTCCGTTTTTGTGCTGGGCGGCTCCTTTTTCCTGCTCATTCTGGTGAAGGTGCCCGGCCTGGGCGTCACCGTCAACGGCGCCGAGCGCTGGATCAAGTTCCCCGGCATGCCCCAGTTTCAGCCCTCGGAATTTGCCAAGCTGGGCGTGATCCTGTATTTCTCCGCCCGCCTGTCCAAGCGCCCTTCGGACCCCGCGCCCAGGCTGAAGACCAGGAGGCGGGAGCACACCATGAAAGCGTTCCTGCAGCGCGTCGGGCTGTTCGAGCTGATCCCGTACGGCGTGATCCTGCTGATCATCATCGGCCTGCTGTATCTGGAGCCGCACATGTCGGCCACCATCCTTATCATCGTGGTGGGCGCGGCGGTTTTGTTCGCGGCGGGCATTCACATGGGCTGGTTCGCGGCGGGCGGCACGCTTGTCATCTCGCTGCTCACCTTCATTATCACCAATACCGACTATATGACCCGACGGATCGCCATCTGGCGGGACCCGTGGCTGGAGCCGCTGGGCGGCGGGTTTCAGGCCATCCAGTCTCTCTATGCCATCGGTTCGGGCGGCCTGCTCGGCCTCGGGCTGGGCAACAGCAGGCAGAAGTTCCTGTATCTGCCCGAGGAGCACAACGACTTCGTCTTCTCCATCGTCTGCGAGGAACTGGGCTATATCGGAGCGGCGCTGGTCCTGCTCCTTTTTGCCCTGCTCATCATCCGGGGCTACTGGCTGGCCGTCCACGCCAGAGACCGGTTCGGCGCCCTTCTGATCGTGGGGATCACGACCCTTCTGGCGTTTCAGGTCTTCCTCAACATCGGCGTCGTCACCAACCTTTTTCCCGTGACCGGCATCTCGCTGCCCTTCTTCAGTTACGGAGGCACCGCGCTGGTGATACAGCTAATGGAAATGGGCATCGTGCTCAGTGTCTCACGACAAATCCCCGCCCCAAAGGCGGGTTAGGAGGTTTTCCATGAACATCCTTTTCACCTGCGGCGGCACCGCCGGCCACATCAACCCCGCGGTGGCGCTGGCGCGGCTTTTCCAGGAGCGCAAGCCGGGCACGCAGGTGCTGTTTGCGGGGGCCGAGGTCGGTATGGAGGCCAAGCTGGTGCCCAAGGAGGGCTTTCCGCTCCGGACCGTCCATATCACGACCTTTCACCGCGCGTGGCGCTGGAAGGACATCCGGCACAATCTCGGGACCCTGCGCAACCTGGGGGTTTCCCGCCGGCAGGCGGCGGCGATCCTGGACGACTTTAAGCCGGACCTGGTGGTGGGCACCGGCGGCTACGCCTCCTACCCCGTGGTGCGGGAGGCGGCCAGGCGGGGGATCCCCACTGCCATCCACGAGTCGAACGCCGTGCCCGGCCTCACGACCCGCGCCCTGTCCAAGGTCGTGGACTGCGTCATGGTGGGGTTCGAGGAATCCCGGGCCTATTA
>CAZVHV010000178.1:0-3861 GCA_964627025.1 uncultured Oscillospiraceae bacterium
TCAAGGGCCGCCCGCAGGAGCTTGCGCTCCCAACAGCCCCCAAGCAGTTCCTGAACTACTTCGAGGAACCGGATCGGCCTCAGGCCAGACTGGACCGCGATCTGGAGGGCGGCATGGCGGTTTCCATCGGCCGTCTCCGTCCGGACACCCAATACGATTATAAATTTGTCTGTCTTTCCCACAACACCCTGCGCGGCGCGGCCGGCGGCGCAGTCCTGCTTGCCGAACTCCTGTGCGCCGAGGGATATATTACCGCCGGAATCTGAATGTTCCGACGTGGGAAACAGTTCACCCTGAAAGGATGTATCGTTTATGAGAGAACCTGTTTTTACCGGTGCCTGTCCCGCGATCGTCACCCCCTTTGGCTCAGACGGCGCCATCAATTATGACGCCTTTGAAAAACTGATCGACAAGCAGCTGGCCGGCGGAGTGGACGCCATCTGTGTCTGCGGCACCACCGGCGAAACCTCCACGCTCAGCATCCGCGAGCATATCTCCGCGGTGGAGTTCTGCGTAAAGCACGTAAATCACCGGGTCAAAGTAGTCGCCGGGGCCGGCAGCAATGATACCTCCGCTGCCGTCTATCTCTCCCAGCACGCACAGGACTCCGGCGCCGATGCGCTCCTGCATGTCACGCCGTATTACAACAAGGCTTCCCAGGCCGGCCTGATCAAGCATTATGAATACATCGCCGACCGCGTGGAGCTTCCCATCATTCTCTATAATGTTCCTTCCCGCACCGGCGTCTCTTTTGCCGCGGAGACCTATAAAGTCCTCTCCGAGAACCCCAGGATTAACGGTGTCAAGGAGGCCTCGGGCAACTTCTCCCTCCTGGCACATACGCGCTATCTCTGCGGCGACGATTTTTATATCTGGTCCGGCAATGACGACCAGGTGGTGCCCATGATGTCGCTCGGCGCAAAGGGCGTGATCTCGGTGGCTGCCAATATCATTCCGGACGTGATGGTCAAGATGGCGCATCTCTGTCTGGACGGTGACTTCATTGCCGCATCCAAAATGCAGATCGAGTATATGGACTTCATCGATTCGCTCTTCATCGAGGTCAATCCGATCCCCATCAAGGCTGCGCTCAATCTGGCGGGCTACGAGGTGGGCGGGCTTCGCCTGCCCCTGTGCGACCTGACCGACGCCCATGCGGAAAGCCTGAAAAAATCCATGCAGCGTGTCGGCTTGCTTTAATTACCAAGGAGGATCTTCCTCATGCTGAAGATTATCATTTCCGGCTGCAACGGCCGGATGGGCCGCGTTATAGCTTCCCTCTGCGCCGAAGCCGATGATATCACCGTGGCAGCCGGCTTTGATATTCTGGGCGCAAATGACCGTGACTTCCCCGTTTTTACTTCGCCCATGGCCTGTACCGCAGCGGCCGACGCCGTTATCGATTTTTCCAGTTCCGCCGCGCTCACGCCCCTGCTCGACTACTGCACCACGCATAAACTCCCGCTGGTGCTGGCCACTACGGGCTATACTCCCGAGCAGCTGGCTCAGATCGACGCGGCAGCGCAGACCATCCCGATTTTTCGTTCGGCCAACATGTCGCTGGGCATCAACATTTTATTGGAGCTGGTAAAGAAGGCGGCCGCCGTTCTGGGCGACGCCTATGACGTGGAGATCGTAGAGCGTCATCACAATAAAAAGGTGGACGCCCCCAGTGGCACCGCCATCATGATCGCCGATGCCATTTCCTCCGCTCTCCCCTACGAGCCGCAGTATGTCTATGAGCGGCAAAGCGTTCGTCAACCGCGCGGTAAGTGTGAGATCGGCATCTCCTCGGTTCGCGGCGGCACCATTGTAGGAGACCATGAGATCATTTTTGCCGGACGCGATGAGGTGATCGAGATCGGTCATCACGCAATGAGCCGTGAGATCTTTGCCTCCGGCGCCCTGCGCGCCGCCCGGGTCCTCTCTGGGGTGACCGCCCCCGGCCTCTACGACATGTCCATGCTGGTGGCCGCGGCCGATTAAATGCATGAAATGAAAAAGGACAGACACAGGAACACTCCTGTGTCTGTCCTTTTTTCTATCTGCTGCCTGTTATTTTTCTTTCAGGGACTCATGAATGGCCGCTGCCGCCTTCTTCCCTGCACCCATGGCAAGGATCACGGTAGCCGCACCGGTAACGGCGTCGCCGCCCGCATAGACGTTCGGTCTGGAGGTCGCTCCGGTCTGCTCGTCGGCAACGATGCCGCCCCATTTCTGCGTTTTCAGACCCGGCGTGGTATTTTTGATCAGCGGATTTGGGCTGTTGCCGATGGCGACCACCACCGTCTCCACCTCCAGCATGAATTCGCTGCCCACTTTTGCGATAGGACGGCGGCGCCCGCTGGCGTCCGGCTCACCGAGTTCCATTTCCACGCACTCCATGGCCTTCACGGCTCCGCTTTCGTTACCGAGGATATGGGTGGGATTGCAGAGAAGCCGGAAGATGATCCCTTCTTCTTTGGCGTGGTGGACCTCCTCCATTCGGGCGGGAAGTTCCGCTTCGCTGCGGCGATAGACGATGTAGACGTTTTCGGCTCCCAGGCGCTTGGCACAGCGCGCGGCATCCATGGCCACGTTGCCGCCGCCGATGATGGCAACATTTTTACCGACCTTGATGGGCGTATCGACATTGGGAAAATCATACGCTTTCATAAGATTGATGCGGGTGAGAAACTCATTGGCGGAATAGACCCCGTTTAAGTTCTCGCCCGGGATATTCTGAAAATTCGGAAGACCTGCTCCGCTGCCGATAAAAACAGCGTCAAAACCATGTTCCTCCAAAAGCTCGTCCAGAGAGATCGTGCGCCCTACCACAGCATTGGTCATGATCTTGACGCCAAGCGCCTCCACGTTGGCGATCTCCTCGCGGACAAGGGCCTTAGGAAGACGGAACTCGGGGATTCCGTACACCAGTACGCCGCCCGGCGTATGCAGGGCTTCAAAAATCGTCACGTCATATCCCAGTTTTGCAAGATCGCCCGCGCAGGTAAGGCCCGCGGGCCCGGAACCGACGACCGCAACTTTTTTCCCGTTAGCCGCAGCGATCTCGGCCGCAGCGAGCTTTCCCCGGTTCTCCTCAGCCATGGCCCAGTCGGCTACAAAGCGTTCCAGACGGCCGATGCCGACCGGTTCGCCTTTCAGGCCGCGCACGCACTTGGATTCGCACTGGTTCTCCTGCGGGCACACACGGCCGCAGATGGCAGGCAGACTGTTGGTGCTGCGCAGGACGGCATAAGCCTTGGCGAGGTCGCCTTCGCAGATGCACTGAATGAACTCCGGGATGCGCACATTGACCGGGCAGCCCTCGACACAGGGCTTGTTTTTGCAGTTCAGGCACCGCTCCGCCTCCTTCGCGGCCAGCTCCGGCGTATATCCCTGGCTTACTTCCTGAAAATTGCCGCGCCGTACCATGGGATCCTGTTCCATGGCCGGCGTCTTCTTCAGATCCATATTGGGCATTACTTCGCGCCTTCTTTCAAGAGGTTGCAGTCATGGCGTTTCATGCTCTCCGCTTCCTCGGATTTGTACATTCTGCTGCGGTTAATGGCCTCGTCGAAGTCCACCAGATGACCATCGAAATCGGGGCCGTCAACGCAGGCAAATTTTGTTTTGCCGCCGACGGTCAAGCGGCAGCCGCCGCACATACCGGTGCCGTCGATCATGATCGGATTCATGGAAACGATGGTACGGATACCGTATTCCTTCGTTAAGTTGCTGACCGCGCGCATCATGGGCAGAGGCCCGATGGCAATCACTTCGTCGTATTTTACGCCGGCCTTGATCTGGTCTTCCAGTGCGGTCGTCACAAAACCCTTGTTGCCATTGCTGCCGTCGTCCGTCATGACGATGAGGCGGTTG
>CAZVHV010000179.1:0-3859 GCA_964627025.1 uncultured Oscillospiraceae bacterium
GATCGATCTGATATGCAGCCCTTGAGATTCTTGAGTGCGCAGGTCATGGTGGTCTGGCAATGGCCTTTCAATACTGGGAAATTGATGAGAAATCCGCATTCGTACACAGTTTTTGAGAATTGTATCGGTACGCCTGATTTGTTGATTTCGACATATTGGTCGTCTTTTACATCCAATAACTTGATACCGTAGCGTTTGGCCATCTCGTAGTATCCGTGTACTTTGAACGCACGATCTGTGCTGTCGCCCACCCAGGCGCTTTCGGCAATCGTGATGTTCCGATACCCGAGCGATTGCAGATGTATGATCGTTGCCTCGATAATGTTCGGATGTGTAGTCGCTCCTTCTTCGGGGGGCCGTGCGACTACAAGGTTGGGTTTTAGTACGATCGAAGTGTTCTTGTCGACAATTAGGCTTTCTATCCCGATGCGCTTCAGCAGCAGTGCGGTCATCTCGCGGCTGACATGAAGATGTGAGGTGACAAGCTCCAGATGATAGCCCTTCTCCGGGTCCGTCACCGAACCTCCAGCCAGAAAAGCTCCGCGCAGAAAAGCGGCGCGGCAATGCTCCTCCTCCAGCATGGCGAAGTTGATGTGGTGTGCAAGGCCGCCCTTGTCGTCATAGCCGCAGGCTTCCCAGACGACCGCCAGCTTCTCCGGTTCCAGAATGGAGAAGGTCTGTTTCCCAGAGGCGTCACCGTCCTGCGGGCACTGGTCGAAGGTCACCCGGAACGCCTTTCGGAACAGCAGCGGCAGCCGTTTGGAAAAAGCGGCGGATTCCGTGACAATCTTGATCTCCCGGCGCGAGAAACTGTTGCAGTAAAGCAGGACGCCATAAGCCTCCGCCTGCGCACAGCACCGGCGGCTAAGATTTTCGCGGCACAATTCCCGCTTGGTATCCCCCGAAAAAGACATGACATCACCTTCTCCCGTCCCATGCAGAGCCGGTCAAAATATTTTCGTATGCGCCCGCTCCTGATAGAGCTCCATGACCGCCTTGGCCAGCTTTGCGACCGAGTGGCGCGCGTAATGTGAGGTCGCGGAGGCCAGAGGCCGTTCCACTACCTCCACCCCCATGGCCTCGACCCGTTCTCTGTCCACCACGACCGGCACAGCGTCTTCAGCCTGATAGCGCTCTACCAGACCCTTCCGAACCACGGCGGAGTTGACCAGGCAGACATCCATCAGCCCTTCGGCAGCGTGGGCGAGCAGGGCGCTCACATGATCCCCCGCCGTATAGCCCTCGGTCTCCCCTTCCTGGGTCATGATATTGCAGATGTACAGCTTAAGGGCGTGCGAGGCGCAGATGGCATCCACGACACCGTCCACGAGCAGATTGGGAATAATGCTGGTATACAGGCTCCCGGGCCCCAGCAGGATCATGTCCGCCTCAGCGATCGCACGCAGCGTCGCCGGAAGTGCGGCGGGGTGCTCCGGGATCAGCCGCACCCGCCGGATGCGGCAGTCCTGCTCTTTCTTGAACTGAAAGATTTTAGACTCGCCAAGCACCGAGGTGCCATTTTCAAAGGTGGCCTCCAGCGCCACATTGGCGTTGGTAACGGGAAGCACCTGCCCGGTGATGGCCAGCACCTCGCACATCCGCGCCACCGCCTGATCAAAGGAATCGGAGATCCCGTTGAGCGCGGCCAGCAGCAGGTTGCCGAACGCCTGGCCGGCGAGGGAACCTTCGGTAAAGCGGTAAGCCAGCAGCTGCTCCATGACCGGCTCCACATTGGCCAGCGCCTGCATGCAGTTGCGGATATCGCCGGGAGGCGGCATGCCGAGATCCCGCCGGAGCTTGCCGGAGCCGCCGCCGTCATCGGCCACGGTCACGATGGCGGTGATGTTCTTGTTATAAAGCTTCAGTCCCCGCAGCATGGTGGAAAGTCCGTTGCCGCCGCCGATGGCGACGATCTTCGGGCCGTGCTCCGACTGCGTGGTACGCTCCTGCGAGCGCCGCCCATCATCCGCAAGCAATTTTCCGTTGTCCGTCGTCAAAGTGTTACCCCCGTGTCATGTCACGATGGTTTTCGCTGGCATTGTAGCCCTTCTGGCGGATAAAGTCGGCCAGCGCCCTCGTCACCGCAACCGAGCGGTGTTTGCCGCCGGTGCAGCCGATGGCAATCACCAGAGCGGTTTTTCCTTCCTCCAGATACTGCGGCAAAAGAAAACTCATCAGCCCTTCCAGGTGTCCCATAAAATCGGTCGTCTGCTGATATCCGAACACGAAGGAGCGCACCTCCTCGTCGATTCCCGTTTTTTCCCGCAGGGCGGCGATATAATACGGATTTGGCAGAAAGCGCACGTCAAAAACGAGATCCGCCTCGATGGGAATGCCATATTTGAATCCGAAGGAGATCACGCTCACACTCATGGCCTGCTCCCGCTTGCCGTCCCCGAAGAGCCGTAGGATCTCCCCGCGCAGCTTGGCCGTGGACAAGGCGGTGGTATCGATAATATACTCCGCCCGGGAGCGCACAGGCTGCAGGACGGTGCGCTCCTGCCGCACCGCTTCGCCCAGCGCGCGTCCGTTCCTCGCCAGGGGATGGCTGCGCCGGGTCTCCTTGTACCTTTTGATGATGGTCTCTTCCGATGCCTCTACAAACACGATCTTATAGTGGCAATCCATTTTGTGGAGGATATCCAGTGCCTGAAAGAGACCGCCGAAGGTCTGTCCACCCCGCACA
Source organism: uncultured Oscillospiraceae bacterium (assembly GCA_964627025.1). Classification (GTDB taxonomy): domain Bacteria; phylum Bacillota; class Clostridia; order Oscillospirales; family Oscillospiraceae; genus JAEWRY01. The sequence continues at coordinate 2,687 of CAZVHV010000179.1, forward strand.
TCGGTGACCAGCGCGACCCGGTCATACTGCCCCGTCCCGGCCATGCACAGCTCGGCAAACTGGGGGATCAGGCTGACGGGCATATTGTCCACACAGTAAAAGCCCATGTCTTCCATGATGGAAGCCACCTGGCTTTTCCCCGCGCCGGACAATCCGGAAATCACAACAAATTCCATATGAGCACCTCTTTTGTTACAGACAGCAGGCTTTCAGGGCATCCGTCTGACTTCCAGTTCCAGCTCCACGCCGGTCTGCTTCAGGACCGTTTCCCGCACCCTGTCGATCAGCCTCATCATATCGTCGCAGGTGGCTCCTCCCCGGTTGATAAGGAACCCCGCGTGCTTTTCGGACTCCTGGGCGACTCCGATCGTCAGTCCCTTCATACCGCATTGGTCTATGAGGGCTGCGGCAATATGACCTTCCGTCCGCTTAAAGGTGCTTCCGGCGCTCGGGTATTCCAGCGGCTGCTTGCTGCGTCGCTGCTCGCCCAGCTCGGTCATTCTTGCCCGGATCGCGGCTCCGTCTCCCGGCTGAAGGGTCAGTTTCACTTCCAGAAGAAAGCGCCTGCCATCGGAAAAAGCACTGTGCCGGTAAGAAAAATCGTGCGCGCGCCCAGTCAAGGTCCCCCGCTTTCCCTCCCTGTCCAGAAAGTGTGTCTCCTGTACGATCTGGGCCATCTCCCCGCCGTAGGCGCCGGCATTCATGGTGACCGCGCCGCCCAGCGTACCGGGGATCCCATGCGCAAATTCCATCCCGGTCAGTTCATGTTCCATCGCAAACACTGCCAGCCTGGAGAGGAGCACGCCGCTTTCCGCCACGATCGTGGTCCCGCCTTCCAGAGAGATCCCACCAAGCCCGTCGAAGCTCTTGAGCACAAAGGCACGCACACCGCTGTCGGCCACCAGCAGATTGGACCCGTTCCCCATATAGACCGGCTCCACCCCGAGCCGTGCCGCCCTCTCAATGGCAGTCCGGGCTTCCCCGGCCGACCTTGGCAGCGCCATGAGCGCGGCCGGTCCACCGATGCGGAAGGATGTGTGCGCCCACATTGGTTCCTCTTCCCGCAGCTCCAGGCTGGGGCAGCGGCGGCTGAGCTCGGTTTTCAGAGCCGAAAATACGTCCATGCTGACCTCCGAATGGGTAAAATAAACTTATAGTCATTTTGTTATTATA
>CAZVHV010000180.1:0-3836 GCA_964627025.1 uncultured Oscillospiraceae bacterium
CAGGGCGCGCCGCAGCCCCTGGCAGTAGTCGGCGGGCGGCTGAAAGGGCTCGCCCTGCGTCTGCGGCAGGCTCCGCCCCGTCAGCGCGGCGTAGAGCTGCCGGAACAGGGCGTAATGGTTGATCTCGTTGTCGCGGATTCCCTCGATGATCTGCCGCTCCTCCGCCGAGGGCGCCTGCTCCATCAGCCAGGCGTAAAACATCCGGTCCTCGGCCTCACCGGTCACCGCCTGCTGCATCAGGGCGAGCGCGCCCGGCAGGTTCTCGGGATAGACGAAGGGGTTGCCGCTCTGCACCTGCTGCGCCGGCGCCGCGGCGGGGGCCGACGGGGGCGCCCGGTTGTAGTTGTATGGATCGTAATGGTTTTGGATCATGGTTCCATCTCCCCTATGATAATTCAGCCTATTATATGAACGGCCCCGCGCCGAGGTTCATGCCCGCCGCGGGGAAGGAAGGGAGCAGCAAGGATGAAGATCGCGGTTTTGGGCGCGGGCGCGATGGGGTGCCTCTACGGCGCCTGCCTGTCCGCCGGACACGAGGTGACGCTGATCGACGCGTATGAGCCGCAGGTGGCGGCCATCCGGGAAAACGGGCTGGTCATGCTGGAGCGCGGCGCCGAGCGCACGTTCCGCCTCCGGGCCGAGCACAGCGGCACCGACATCGGGACGGTCGATCTGGTGGTGGTGTTCGTCAAGTCCATCCACACCTACGAGGCGGTGAAGGAGAACCTCTCGCTGATCGGGCCGGACACGCTGGTCATGACCCTGCAGAACGGCGCCGGCAACGACCGGGACATCAAAAACTTCGTGCCGGAGGACCATATCATCATCGGCACCTCCAAGCACAACAGCATCACGACGGGCCCGGGCGCGATCCACCACACCGCCGCCGGCGTCACGACCATCGGGACCATGGGGACGGACACCGGGATGCTCGCGCGGATCGCGGAGGCCTTCAACGCGTGCGGTCTCGAGACGGTGATCTCGGACAACATCCAGCGCATCATCTGGAGCAAGCTGCTGGTGAACATGTCGGTCAACACCCTGACCGCGCTGCTCGAGACCAGGATCGGCTATGTGGCCGAAAACTCGTACGCGTGGGACTTCGCGAAGCGGATCGTTTACGAGGGGGTGGAAGTGGCCGAGGAGGACGGCACCTACTTCGACCGGCGGGAGGCGCTGGAGATGGTGCGCAAAGTCTGCACCGAGGCCGGCGGCGGCTACTCCTCCATGTACCAGGACCGCAAGCGCAAGGTGCGGACCGAGATCGACAAGATCAACGGCGCGGTGGTGGAGCAGGCGAAGCTGTACGGCGTGCCCACCCCCTACAACGCGCTGGTGGTGGCCCTGAACCCCGGGTGGGTGGCCACCTACCTCCCCTAACCCCCCCAGACCAACCCCCCCCCAAAACCCGACCCGGGCCCGGGGGGGCGGCGCCCCCCGCCCACACGGGCCCGCGCAGGTTCTCGGGAGAATTTACGGGAGCGGGACGCACCCGTCGGTCTGGACGTGCAGCGCCTCCCCCTTCTCCAGCGCGATGTGGCCGGAGGCGTAGAGGCTGTTGTCGATGGTCAGGATGACCTTGTCCGCGCCGCAGTAGGAGCCGAAGGTATTGGCGATGCACTGCAGGATCATGGACTCATACCCGGCGCCGGCGTTCATCTCGGTGAGGAAGTCCGCGCTCAGGTCGAGGTAGGCCATGCCGTCGCGGTTGAGGTAGTAGCTGTTGATCCTGGTGTGCTCGGAGAACACCCTGCCGGGCTGGCCGGGGATCTGCTCCCGGTAGGCGGCCTCCAGCACCTTGCGGGTGATGTCGTTGGTGCTGAAGCTGATCTCGCGGTCCTTGAAATACAGCTTGTCGTCGTTGATGTTGGGGTAGTAGAAGCGGATGGACTGGGTGAGGGGGGCGTTCTCCTGGATCTCGGAGAGGGAGGAGGAGACCTCATAGCCATCGCCCGCGGTGACCGTCTTCACCAGCCCGACGTCCTTCGCGTAGTAGTCGGTGGTCGTCCCGTTCGTGCCGGCGGTCTCGACGCAGACGGCCGAATAGCTGCCCGAGGGGGTGTCCACGGGGACGGCGATGCCGGTGATGCGCCGGACGCTGCCGTCGGAGAGGGTCCAGGACGTGCCGGCCTGGATGGGCTCCATCAGCAGGACCTCCTGGGCGCCATCGGTCTTATTGAGGAAATTTTCGCGGTAATAGACCCCCCCCTGGCGGAAGAGGCGGGTGACCTTCCCGTCCGCGACCTCGATCACCTGGACCAGCTCGGTCCCGCCGTTGTTGATGCGCTGCTGGACCTTCGTGTCGGTCGTATAGTCGAGATAGAGGTCGTAGGAGGCGTACTCGTTCCCCTCGCCCTGATAGACATAGCGGACGTTCGGGCGGATGGGGAAGTAGTCCGCGGCCGTCTCGGTCTGGGCGGAGGGCGCGGGCGAGCCGCCGTCTGGCGTGGGCGAGGCGGGGCTCTGCGACGGGTCCGGGTTCTGCGGGGTGCAGGACGCGAGCAGCGCGGGGATCAGCACGAGAAGCGGTAAGAGCCGAAGTTTCATAACAGCACCTCCTGAATGCAAGATTTCTCCCTGGTAGTATATCACAAACGCGGGGTCTCCATCCGGCCCCCCGGGGCCGCCCGGGCGGCGAAAAGATTTACACCGCGTTCACAAACCGCCCTTGACAGGGACGGGCACCGGCGTGTATCCTGTATGTGTAATAGCTAAATCACTTAGTAGTTAAAAGGATTACCTGACGCGGGGGGAAGGACGCATGGACTATGTTTCCCTGGCCGGCGCACTGTTCGCCGAGCAGCTGAAATTGTTCCGGGCGAAAGGGCATCAGCAGCTGTACAACCTCTCCTACGGGGAGACGTACCTGCTGTTTCTGCTGGCGCAGGCCGGCGGGACGCTGCAGCCGGGACTCCTCAGCGAAGCCATGAACGTCACCACCGCCTGCGTGGCGTCCACGCTGCGCAGCATGGAGCGGAAAAACCTCGTCAGCCGCGAGATATCCAGGCGCGACAGGCGGTACGTCGACGTCGCGCTCACGCCGGAGGGGCAGGAGCGGATTTCCTGCACCTGTGAGAAGGCGCGGGAGGACCTGGCGCGGGTGCTGATGCGCCTGGGCGAAAAGGACGCGGCCGAATACGTCGCCCTTGTGAGCCGCCTCGTGGACATCCTGAACGAAGAAGAAGACGCGTGACCTGCCCGCCGGAAGGCGGGCGATCCAGGCCATGAATGACAGGAGGGATAGTATGTTTATACCGATTTCAGATATTGTTTTGCTCCCGCCGAACACGTACTCGTTCGTGCTGGGCGCGCTCTCCGAGACCGAGCGGAAGAGCATCGAAGCGAAGGAGGCGCTGTGCGCGCTGCCCCTGAAGAACGCGAAGGAGCGGGCCGAGCTGGAGGCCGGGGATTTCTATCCCGTCGGCGTCCTGGCCGAGCTGACCGCGATCGAGGACCTGCCCGAAGGCGGCTGCAGGGTCACCCTGAAGGCCGTCCGGCGGGTGAAGGCGTCGCAGATCGCGGTCACACCGGAGTATATCGGCGGGGATTGGACCGAGCTGGAGGACATCACCGACCTGAGCGAGGAGAGCCGCGCCGAGATGCTGGGCGTCCTGAAGCAGGTCGCCGGCGAGATCGCGGAGCATTTCGCGCAGGGCAAGACGTTTATGAAGCATATGGAGGAGATCGGCGACCTGAACGAGCTGATCGCCTTCCAGTCGCAGTTTATGGAGCTGTCGCGCGAGGAGCGCTACAGCCTGACCGAGACCTCCTCGCTGCGCGAGCGGTGCATGCGTTTCCTCGAGCTGCTGCTGCGGAACAAGGCGTCGGCCGGGTTC
>CAZVHV010000181.1:0-3833 GCA_964627025.1 uncultured Oscillospiraceae bacterium
CACGCCGCCGCCGCGTCCTTCAGATAGGAACGCGCGAATTCCGTCACCGCCGCCGGGGCGCCGTCAGAGGACGACGACTGCGGCGGCTGTACGGCGCAGCCCGCCGGTCCGGCGAGCAGAGCCGCGCACAGAAGCAGCAGGGAGAAAGACCGTTTCATGGCAGACACTTCCTTTTCGATTTTTTCACATTCATTTTATCCCGGCCTGCGGCCAAAGGCAACTACAAAATGGAAACATCTGCTAAAAGAAAAAGCACGGAGACCATTGGTCTCCGCGCTTTTTCCGGTCACCGGCCGGCGGCTCTCCCGAGCAGCCTGCGGATGAGCGGTATTTTCAAATGGATCGCGCTTTCGGGACAGAGCTCCTGACAGCAGTAGCAGCGGATGCACCGGTCGTAGCGGTAGACCGGGGGAAGGCTTTTGTTTCCGCCGCGCCAGTCCAGCGCTTTGGGGGAGACCGGGCACATGCTGACGCAGACGCCGCATTTGACGCACTTGTCCGCGCGGATGAAGGGGCGCGGCACGAGGGCGTTCATGAGAAAGCGCAGGCCGCCCTTGGGACGGAAGGGGCGGACCGGCTCGCGGCTCACCTGAAAATCTTCGGCGACGAAATGCTCGAGCGGGTCGCCCTCAAGCTCGATCTCCCGCGCGAGATAGGTGCCGGCGCCCATCTCCCGGCCGGCTTTGTTGGTGGGGACCAGTTCCGGGTCCAGGTTCATCAGGCGGCAGGCCGTGGCGTCCAGGGCGATGGGGTCGGTGGAAAAGAGCAGGACGTTCATCTGGCGCGGGGTCCCGCCGCGCGGGCCGTTGCCCTCCATCGCCCGGATGCCGTCCATGATGTACAGCCGCGGGTGGACGCAGGCGTTTAAGTCGATCAGCATCCTGGCGAATTCGGCGGCGTTCGGGGTGCGGACGTGGAATTCCGCCTTGCGCGTGCCGGGGATGCAGCCGAACTGGTTCTTGACCGCCCCGGTGAGCCGCTGGAGGGCGTGGGTCTTCATCTTGGGCAGGCTGATGACCCCGTCGCAGTCCAGAACGCCGTTCGCCAGAAAAAAGGTCTTGTTCTGCCGCCCCTCCGGGAAGGGGACCTCGGCGCCCGACTGGAAGTCGGCCAGCTCGATGCCCAGCTCGGCCGCGACCGCGGCGATGCCGCTCCGCTTCGCGACGCTGCCGGGGCTCTGGAAGGCCGGGGAGTCGCCGCAGGAGAGCCGCGCGCCCGCCTGGCGGAAGACCCCGGCCACGGCCCGGAAGACGGCGGGGTGGGTGGTCACGCACCGCTCGGGCGGCTCGGCCGTGAGCCAGTTGGGCTTGAGCAGGAGCTTTTCGCCGGGCGAGACGAATCGGGACGGCCCGCCCAGCAGCGCGACGCCGCGCGCCACCGCCGCGTTCACTTCTTCCGCCCGGTAGCTTTCGCAGCGGATCAGGACGACTTTGGACATGACGATTACCATACTTTCCTGCAGAATGGGGCCGCGCGGGGGAGAGACCGCTTAGTGCGCGAAGCCCGCGTGGGACTCCGCGGCCAGCACGCAGTCGATGGCGAGCACCACCGAAAGGGCGAGGAGCTCGTTCCCGGCATCCGCGATGTCCAGCGCGTAGCAATCGCCCCAGGTCATCCACTCCTTGTGGATGATCACGATGGGGCGGCCGTACTGCGTGATCTCATAGTCGTGCGCCCAGAAATCGCCGCTGATCTCCCAGCCCAGGCCGTCGATGCTGTATCTCGGCCGCAGAAGGGTGAACTCCTTGACGATCTCCGCCGCCTGCAGGCCGTTCACGAAGACAAAATAGCGCGGCAGGAGGGAGAACACCTTCTGCTGGATGAAGGCGACCTCCGTGCCCGACCTGTCGTACACGTGCAGCTGTTTTCCGAGGGAAAAAAGCTCGCCCTCGATCTCATACCTGTCCTGCCCGTCCTCGTCCTTCACGGTAAACCTGTCCGCCCAGGAAAATACCTTTTGCCTCATATATAATTTCATGGGAAACTCCTTTCCGGCGCGATTCCGGCCGGCAAAGGCCGGTGCTCTATCTTATTACAGAAGCGCCAGGCCGTTGATATCGAGTTTGAAGGTCAGGCCGAAAAATTCCGCGGCCTTGCGGCACAGAAGCATCCGGCCCAGGAAGATCTCGAAATAGTCCATCACCGCGCAGACGGTGTTGTTGATGGAGAGGGTCAGGGTGATGGTCTTGGCCTCGGTGTCCAGGGTGACGTCCGACTGCTCCACGGCGTAGTTGACCCGGTCGTGGATATCGAAGTTGACGGTGTCCCGGTTGCGCACCCGACTGCGGCGCACGTCGGTCTTGTCGGCCAGGATCAGCGCGGCCGCGATGGCGTTGACCGGAAAGGCGGTGGTCTCGTCGTGGTGGCCGATGGCCGTGATGACCGCCGCCACGTCCGTCGGCTCCATCCCCATATGATCCAAAATGCGGAAGGCCATGCCGGCGCCCGACTGGGCGTGGTCGGCGCGGTTGATGACGTTGCCGATGTCGTGCATGAAGCCCGCGATCTTACCCAGCTCGGCCTCGCGCGCGTTGTAGCCCATGGAGGTCAGGATCCCGCTGGTCATCTCGGCGCATTTGGTGACGTGGGCAAAGCTGTGCTCGGTGAAGCCGCGCGCCAGAAGGGAGGCGTCCGCCTGGGTGATATAGGTACGGATCTCGGGATTGCTTTTGACGTCCTCAAAACTTACTTTCAAAGGAAACACCTCGTTGTCAAATCTGCTTGATGTCATAAGGAGTCGTCTGGTACACATAATAGTTGAGCCAGTTGGTATAAAGGAGCTGGCCGGCGGCGCGCCAGCGGACGATGGGCTCCCGCGCGGGGTCGTCGTCCGGGAAGTAGTTTTCGGGCACCGCGATCCGGAGGCCCTTGTCCACATCGCGGAAATACTCCCGCGACAGGGTGTCCGGGTCGTACTCGGGGTGGCCCGTGACGAAGAAGCTGCGGCTGTCCGTGCTCTTGACGATGAAAACCCCCGCGCGGTGCGAGGAGGACATCATCTCCAGCTCGGGCACGTTCCGGATATCCTCCTCCCAGATCTCGGTGTAACGGGAGTGGGGCGCGTCGAAAACATCGTCGAAGCCGCGGAAGAGGGGGGAGTTCGGCTTGAGCACATGATGCTGGTAGACGCCGAAGAGCTTTTGCGGCAGGGAGCGCTTTTCGATCCCATAATGATAGTACAGCCCCGCCTGCGCCCCCCAGCAGATATGGAGGGTGGAGTGGACGTTGGTCTTGGACCACTCCATGATGGCGCACAGCTCGTCCCAGTAATCCACCTGCGTGAACTCCAGATTCTCCACCGGGGCCCCGGTGATGATGAGGCCGTCGTACTTCCGGTCCTTTACCTGATCGAAGGTGGTATAAAAGGAGTCCAGATGAGTGTTGTCGGTGTTTGTGGCCATATAGCTCGCCGTCTGCAGCAGCTCCACCTGGATCTGAAGCGGGGTGTTGGAGAGCTTGCGCAGCAGCTGGGTCTCGGTGACGATCTTGGTGGGCATCAGATTGAGGATGAGCAGCTTCAGGGGGCGGATATCCTGGTGCATGGCGCGGTATTCGGTCATGACAAAGATGTTTTCTCCCTCGAGCACCGTGCGCGCGGGGAGGGAATCGGGTATTTTGATCGGCATAAAGGGCACCTCACGATGGAACATGGTCTCTATATTATATAAGTAGTATACGACATTTATGGTACCATATTTCGCCCCCTGCCGCAACAGCCAATCCGGCGTACATCTGTCTGCCGGATGGCGACAAAAGAGAAGTTTTGAAAAAACCTGCGGAAAAGTGTTGACAGAAGGGTTGAAGCATGGTATTCTATCCAAGCTGTCTCGAGT
>CAZVHV010000182.1:0-3812 GCA_964627025.1 uncultured Oscillospiraceae bacterium
CGCCACAAAACGCGGCAGCTCCTGTTCGATTTTGTTTCTCTTGGCGGAGAGGGCCTCGTCCGCCTTGCGGATCTCCTTGAAATAGACGAGGACGGCAAGCAGCAGCACGATAGCCGAAAGCAGCGGCAGGACGATGAGGCACGGGATAATTCCCAGCGCGATGGCCGCCGACTTGACGATGGCCGAGGCGGTGAACAGCTCCGGGGTCATGCCGAGTCCCGCCGCCGACAGCGTGTTTTTCATGCGGCTGTGCTTGTACTCGTCCATATGGATGTGACGGGAAAGCCGGACGGCGGCGTTTTGCAGCAGCGCGTCCGTGGTTTTTGGTTTTGCCCCGGTCCGCTTGGCTACCGCCAGTATCGCCTTCTGTGCGGCGAGGCTGGGCAGGCGCAGCAGATCCGCGGCAATGAAAAAGAGCCCCGCCGCGAGGAAGGCTCCGAATAGAAAGATCGTTATTGCCATGGCTTACCTCCTGTACTCTATGGGCTGGGTGAGCCTGATCACAAAGGCCGTGGATATAAAGATCACGGCGGCGCAGACGGCAAGGACAATCTGTCCCGGCGCGGTGTGCATAAGTGTTTGGTACCAGTCCCGATTGAGGAAATACATCAGCGGGAGGTTGCCGACAACGAGCAGCTGCATGATGATGAACTCCTTGCGGGGCTCGAATACCATGTTTTCCAGCTCGCCGTTAACCACGCGCATATCGCTGAGCTTGGTGACGATGGGCGTCAGCGTGGTTTTCAGGCTGCGGTCGTGCCGACACGCGATGAGCGCGTCGCACCATTCGCGGAACACCGCGTTGTCGATCTGCTCCTTGAGATCGTGCAGCGCTGCCTCCACATCGGGGCTGACCAGCTTGACCCTTGCCGCGAAGCCCTTGAATACCGACAGCACGGGCGGGTTGAGATAGGCGAGGTTTTCCTCCACGGCGGTGAGGATGTCCTCATTCCGGAGATATGCCGTGGTGATGATGGACAGCGCCGTTTCAAGCTCGGCCGCGATGTTCTTTTTGAAATGGCTCTGCGTCAGCTTGATATACCAGAACGGCAGGAGCATGAGGCCAGCGGCCATCACAGGGACAAGAAAGGAATTGCCCAGTACGATGGCGACGGAAGCCCCCGCCGCAAAAAAGGCCAGCGACACGGCGCAGAGCATGGGGAAGCTCTTGCCCCGCCCGGTCGCCTCAAGGATCGCCTGCGCCTCGGCAAGCTGACGGCGCAGATAGGACCGCTTCCTCCGGTGGGTGGTTTCGTTGATCTCATCGCGGAGGGATAGCGGCTTATCCGTCAGCCGGGCGAACACCGCGGCGGTGAAATCCATGGGCGAAAGTCTGAGGAGAATAAAGGCGCCTGCGATCATGCCGATGCAGGCTATTAAAAGAACAGTTGTCATGCGCTTTGCACCTCCTTCCGTTTGAGCTGGTTGATGTGCGCCTGGGGCATCCCGTTTTCCAGAAGCCTCTTGGCAAGGCTGTCCGAAATGGCGTTGACCTGCGTATGGTGTCCTTCGATGATGAATTGCCCGTCCGCCATGCGGTTTTCAGTGATGATGTACTGATAGAGCGGGCGGAATACGCGGGTGCCGTCCGGCAGGATTTCGCACTCCTGGATTTCCATCAGTCGGCGCTGTTTGTTTTCAAGCTGCTTGCAGAATACGACAATCGGGTAAGCCTCCGTGACGTAATCCATGAGGGTCTGGTCGGACATATCCACCGCGCGTTTGCAGAGGGAGACCATTCTGCGGTAGGTCGCTTCGCAGGAATTGGAGTGGATCGTAGTCAGCACCGCAAGCCCTGTCCGGGCGGCTTCCTGGGCGGCGTTTGCCTCCGCGCCGCGCATCTCCCCGACGACAAGGATGTCAGGATTGAAGCGGAGCGCCATGTCTAAGAGGCTGATCTGATCCACGCGCTGGCGGTCGTTGTCGCTGTCCCTTGTCAGGGTGTGGATAACCGAATTGACCACCCGGCCGTCGTTTTCCCGCACCAGCGCCAGTTCGCGGGAGCCGTTTTCTATCGTATAGATGCGCTTGTTGTCCGGAACGGTAGTCAGTATCCAGCCCGCCACGGTGGTCTTGCCGCTGGAGGTGGCTCCCGCCACGCAGACGGATATGCCATAACGGACGCAAAAGGATAAAAAGTTCAGCATCGGCTCGGTGGCCGTGCCGCTTTTTATGAAATCCTCTTTTTGCATGCTCTGCGGGTTGACGAATCGGATGCTGGCCGACACGCCCACGTCCACGTCCACGATGGGGCTTTTCAGTGCGGCGATGCGGATATTTTTGGATAGGTGCCCCAGGACGATGGGGCTGGCGTTGTCCATCACCATGCCGCTGGCGTGGAGCATCCTGCGGATGACGTTGACGGCGTGCTCGGGGCTCTCAAAACGTTCCTCCAGCTTGACCGTCCGGCCGTCAGAATACTGCACCTCAATGTCCCGCCAGGAGTTGATGTCGATTTCCTCGATGCCTTCCCCGAAAACGTACTTGGTTAAAAAACCGTACTCCGCCATCTCCGTGTACAGGGCGTCGGCGAGCTTCTCGCCGCTCATGCCAACCACCGCGATGCGGCGGTCCTGGATATATTTTGTGATATACCGCTTCATCTGCGCCTTGGCGTCCGCGATATCACCGGTAATGAGGGCGCTGTAATTGGCGGAGATGTAGCCCTGCACATCGGCCAGCACCGAGGAGAAATCCTTTCCCTCGTTTTCAGGGGTAAAAAACAGGTTCTCCGATCTCATACGCAGAACACCTCCTTGCAGATTTTTTCTATCTCTTTCCGAAACGGCCGGCTATCCTTGAGCGCCAGATCCTCCAGCAGGTTCCCGGCAAGGTACTGATCCTCCAGCTCCCGCGAGTACGGCAGCGTAAAGGCCGCCGCGCCAAGGGCCTGCCCGATCTGCTCTCCGGCCTGCCATGGCTTGACGTTGGACGCCACCCTGTACTGCTTGTCCGCGTCCCATTTGCTGTCGCGCAGGAGCGGAAGCTGGCTGGAGAAATAGCTCACCGATTTGAGGTCGGCGGTGGCAAGCCGCAGGACGCTGTCGGCCTCCATGAGAGACACCGCGGAGAGGATGTCGTTTGCGATGTAGCTGCCGCAGTCCACCACGACGAAGGGCGCGATGCCCCGCAAGCCCTCCAGCAGCTCCTTGGCCTGAGTTTCCGAGTACGGTGGGTAGGTGTATTCGTTTTCACCCTTTTTCATGCCGAGGAGCGTGAGGTGGCTGTGCCGTTTCAGCGTGATGAGATTATATTTGATGAGCGGCTCGGACACATGGGCGGCGGCGAGGATGCTGCCCAGGGAATGCTCCCCGTCCAGCTCGGAGGGCGGGCAGATGGAGGGCAGCATAGGCGCGGTCATATCGCAAAGCACCAGCACCGTGTTGCGCTTCTGGTCAGCCAGGTATTTTGCCAGCTTGACCGCCGCGACGGTTTTTCCGCTACCGGGGGAGCCCCAGACCGCCAGGACACCGCCGCCCGGTTCCGGCTCTCCCGCCGCGCCTTCCATCTCTGCCCGGTGAGTGAAGATGCCGTTTTTCTTAAAGTTCAGCATCAGTTCACCTCATTTGCACCGGATACCGTCTGCGCGGCAGCATCCGCGCCCTCCGTGTTCTGCTTGCCGTCCGCGCTTTTCGCGGGATTAAACGCCGCCAGCGCCTTGTCCTGGGCTTCGGTAAATTTGGCGGCGTTTTCCGCAGTGCCCCGATAGACGAGGGACAGGTGGAGCTTGCCGTCCGATTCCAGCTCTGCCAGCACCTTACTCTGCTCCGGCGTGACCAGCAGGGTTACGGTGGAGGGCAATTCACGGTCAT
>CAZVHV010000183.1:0-3799 GCA_964627025.1 uncultured Oscillospiraceae bacterium
CGGCCCCTTTGGAAACCATTACCCGTACGACGCCCGCTTCCATAGTGCGATTGACCTCGTCCAGCTGTTCCGGGGTAAACCCGTGTTTCATTACGACTACCATACTTTCATACCTCCTGTTTTCATCTCCGTGCGAATGCGAAAAACCGCGGCGGCCCAGCTGGGCGCCGCGGTTTGGATGTCAGAAATCCGTCCGTGGTCAACCGGTCATGGGCGCAGCAGATTGCCGTTACCATAATAGTAGCGGTAATAGCCGTACCAAAAACCGGTAAATCTAATCACACGAAACATCCTTTCCCTGTATTACCCGCACTTTAGCATGCCTGGCGTACATTGTCAAGAAAAATTTTCGTCCCCTCTTGAATTCATACTATTCCTGTAGTATTATAGTGAAAAAGAAAGGAGCGGATACCGTGAAAATTTCCACCAAAGGGCGCTACGCCCTGCGGCTGATGCTGGATATCGCCCTGCACGGCGGCGGCGGAGCCGTCCCTCTTCGGGACGCAGCCGCGCGGCAGGACCTCCCGGACAAATACCTCGAGCAGATCGTCAACCAGCTGATCCGGGCCGGGCTGCTGCGCAGCATCCGCGGCGCCGGCGGCGGGTACCTGCTCACCCGGGAACCAAAGGACTACACCGTGGGAGACATCCTGCGCCCTGTCGAGGGCGATCTGGCGCCGGTCGAGTGCGCTTCCTCCGGCTGCTGCGACCGGGTGGACCGCTGCGTCACCGTGGAGGTATGGCGGCGGATCGCCGAGTCGGTGAACCGGGTGGTGGACGAGGTCACTCTGGCCGACCTGGTAACGCGCTACCACGAAAAACTTCCGGAGCACATTGATTGACCCCGCGCGGGAAACGATAAGGAAACGGCAAAAACAAGCGGATAGGCTCCCGGACACTATCCGGAAAGGAAGGTTACCATGTCAAGATTTGTTTACGTGGACAACGCCGCCACCACCCGTCTGTCGGAAGGGGCGCTCGCCGCGATGCTCCCGCACCTGAACGAGGGGTACGGAAATCCCTCCAGCCTTTACCGCTTCGGACAGCAGGCAAAGACGGCCCTGGAGGACGCACGGGCAAAAACGGCCGCCTGCCTGGGCGCGCAGCCCGATGAGATCTTTTTCACCTCGGGCGGCACCGAGTCGGACAACTGGGCGCTGCGCGGCGTGCTGGAGGCGCGGAAAAAGAAAGGGATGCACATCATCACCAGCGTCATCGAACACCACGCCATCCTGCACACGGCGGAATACCTGAAAAAGCAGGGCGCGGAGATCACCTACCTGCCGGTGGACGGCGAGGGGCGGGTCTCCCCCGACGACCTGCGCGCGGCGCTCCGCCCGGACACCGTCCTTGTCTCGGTCATGGCGGCCAACAACGAGATCGGGGCCATCCAGCCCATCCGCGCGCTGGCCGACGCGGCGCACGAGGCCGGGGCGCTGTTCCACACCGACGCGGTGCAGGCGGCGGGCCACATCCCCGTGGACGTCAACGCCTGGGGGGTGGACCTGCTCTCCCTCTCCGCCCACAAGTTCAACGGCCCGCGGGGCATCGGCGCCCTTTATGTCAGAAAGGGCACGCCCATCCTCCCCCTGATCTACGGGGGCGGGCAGGAGAAGGGCCGGCGCTCCGGCACCGAAAACGTGGCGGGTGCCGCCGGGCTGGCCGCCGCCCTGACCGAGGCCGTGGAGGCCCTCCCGGCCGAGCAGGCCCGTCTTACCGCCCTGCGGGACAGGCTGATCGGCGGACTGCTCACCATCCCGGCCTCCCGTCTCACCGGCCCGCGGGAAGGCCGCCTGCCCGGTCTCGCATCCCTCGTCTTTGAATGTGTGGAAGGGGAATCCATCCTCCTGCGGCTGGACGCCTGCGGCATCTGCGCCTCCACCGGCTCGGCCTGTTCCTCCGCCTCGCTGGAGCCTTCCCACGTTCTGCTCAGCATCGGCCTGCCCCAGGAGATCGCCCACGGCTCGGTCCGGCTCTCCCTGGGACGCGACACCACCGAGGCCGACGTCGACTATATCCTGGAGCAGCTCCCCGGGGTGATCGGCACCCTGCGGGCCATGTCGCCCCTGTGGGACGCCGCCGCCAACGCACCGAAGAAAGGAGGGTACACATGTACTCTGAAAAAGTAATGGACCACTTCACCAACCCCCGCAACCTGGGCGAGGTGGAGAACGAAAACGCCGTCGGCGAGGTGGGAAACCCCGTGTGCGGCGACGTCATGCGCATCAGCATGCGCATCGAGGACGGCGTCATCGCCGACGTAAAGTTCAAGACCTTCGGCTGCGGCGCCGCCGTGGCCACCTCCTCCATGGCGACCGAGCTTGTGAAGGGCAAGACCATCGAGGAGGCCCTCGCCCTTTCCAACAAGGCGGTGGCGGAGGCGCTGGACGGCCTGCCGCCCCAGAAGCTCCACTGCTCGGTGCTGGCCGAGGAGGGCATCAAGGCCGCCCTTGCCGATTACTACACCCGGCAGGGCATCGACCCCGGTCCCATCGTGGGCTGTGTCGGGCAGTGCGACGGCTGCGCCTGCGGGCACTGAGCGCGCCGCGCGCCTCTTTCACAGGGCTCTTGCACTTGACTTTGCGGGGGGATTGTCATACAATCTTTGATGTATGATTTTCCCCCGCACTGTTTTTTCTGCGCAGCAAAGGAGATAGTTCCGTGATTGAGATACAAAAGCTGACAAAATCCTACCCGATGGACGGAGGCACCTATACCGCCATCGAAAATATCGACCTCACCATCGAGGACGGCGATATTTTCGGCATCATCGGCATGAGCGGCGCCGGGAAATCCACCCTGGTACGGTGCATTAACCTGCTCGAGCGGCCGACCGCCGGCGCCATTCTGATCGACGGGACCGACGTGACCGCCATCCAGGGCGATCAGCTTCTGATCCTGCGCCGGAAGATCGGCATGGTATTCCAGAAATTCAATCTTCTGATGCAGCGCACCATCCTCGACAACGTGGCCCTTCCGCTTGAAATCGCGGGCGTGCCCAAAAAGGAGCGCGAAGCGCGCGCGGCCGAGCTGCTCGAGCTGGTGGGTCTCGCCAATCAGACGAAAAAATATCCCGCCCAGCTGTCCGGCGGGCAGCAGCAGCGGGTCTCCATCGCCCGGGCGCTGGCCAACCACCCGAGCATGATCCTCTGCGACGAGCCCACCTCGGCGCTCGACTCCCTCACCACCAACTCCATCCTGAAGCTTTTGCGCGACATCAACCGCAAGCTGGGCGTCACCATTATTATCATCACCCACGAGATCGGAGTCGTGCAGAAGATCTGCAACAAGGTGGCCGTCATCGACAGCTCGGTCATCGTGGAGCAGGGCAATACCGAGGATGTGCTGCGGAATCCCCGCGAGCATATCACCAAACAGCTTTTGGGGGAGGTGGACTGGTGTGACTGAGGCGATCGTTTCTTTTCTGAACCGCTACGGAGCGATGCTCCTGCAGGAGACGGGCAACACCATGATCATGACCATGCTGGCCACGCTGTTCGCCTATGCGCTCGGCCTGCCCATGGGCGTGCTCCTCACCATCTCCCAGCCGCACGGGATCTGGCCCCACAAGCGCTTCAACCGCGTGCTGGGCTGGGTCGTGAACGTGGGCCGCTCGCTGCCGTTCATCATCCTCATCGTGCTGCTCTTCCCGCTGACCAAGCTCATCGTGGGCACCAAGCTGGGCGTGCGCGGCGCCATCGTCCCCCTCATCATGGCCGCGGCCCCCTTTGTGGCCCGGATGGTGGAGACCTCCCTCTCGGAGGTGGATGACGGCGTCATCGAGGCGGCCCGCTCCATG
>CAZVHV010000184.1:0-3784 GCA_964627025.1 uncultured Oscillospiraceae bacterium
GCTCGGAGGAATCCGGGACGGTCTACGACCACGCGCTGCGCGCATTGGACTGCGTGCTGGAACGAGGCGCCGGCGAGCACGGGCTCGCGCGCATGGGGACGGGCGACTGGAACGACGGAATGGATCTCGTCGGCGCGGAGGGAAAAGGAGAGAGCGTATGGCTGACCTGGTTCCTCTCCCAGGTGCTGCAGCGCTTTGCGTCCATCTGCGACCGCATGGGGGACCCGGACAGAGCGGCGGAGTACCGGACGCGGTCCGAGGAGTTTGCCGATGCTGCAAACGCCGCCTGGGATGGGGAGTGGTTCCTGCGCGGCTATTATGACGACGGTTCCACCCTGGGCAGCCATGCCGATGCCTTCTGTCAGATGGACAGTATCGCGCAGTCCTTTGCGGCGTTCAGCCGCTGCGCCGATGGAGAGAAAACCAAAACGGCGGTGCGGTCGACCGTGGATCGGCTGTTCAACCGGGAAGCCGGGATCATACAGCTTTTCGACCCGCCGTTTGACCGTGGGGAAAAAGACCCGGGCTATATCAGAGGCTATGTCCCCGGTGTGCGGGAAAACGGCGGGCAGTATACCCATGCCGCCGTGTGGCTTGCCATGGCCTGCCTTCGCCTTCGTATGACCGAGGACGGATATGCCATGCTGAACGCCCTGCTTCCCGCCAGTCATGACAGCGACACATACCGCGCCGAGCCGTATGTGTTGGCCGCGGATGTCTACTCCAACCCCTCGCACCTTGGCCGGGGTGGCTGGAGCTGGTACACCGGGGCAGCCGGCTGGTATTACCGTACCGTGATCCATGAACTGCTGGGGCTGAAGGTGCGGGGCGGAACGCTGTTTTTGGAGCCGGCCATACCGGCCGACTGGCCGGGCTGCAGCGTGACATGGCGCACCGCAAGCATGACGCTCCACATCGAGATGGAGCGCACCGGCAAAAAACTGACCACTCTGGACGGCGTTCCCGTTCCGGATGGCGTGGACATCGCGCATTGTGCGGGGGAGCATACCCTGCGCTTTACGATTGAATAAAAATGTGTTAGACTACTTTTTACCAAGCAATGAAAGGACTGGCCAAGGATGACCACTGTGACCCATAAGGAACTGTTGCCCGGTGTCCGCCTGACCGCGGTGCATACCGGAAAATTTAAGACCTGTCTGCTGGGGGTTGCTCTGCTGGCCCCTTTGGACGAGAAAACTGCCGCAGCCAATGCGCTCATCCCCATGGTGCTTCGCCGCGGTACCAGAAAATACCCGGATATGGAGACCCTTTCCGCCGCGCTGGATGATCTCTACGGCGGTTCTGTCGAACCCGTCGTGCGCAAGAAGGGAGAGGCCCAGTGCATCGGATTTGTGGGAAGCTTCCTGGATGACGCCTTTACCCCGGACGGCACGAAGCTTTTGGAGCCGGCCGCCGCACTGATGGGTGATCTTCTGCTGCGCCCGCTGACGGAAAACGGCGCGTTCCGCACCGACTATGTGGAGGGGGAGCGCACCAACCTGATCGACCGTATCCGGGCACAGGTGAACGACAAGCGTCAGTATTCCATGCTGCGCATTTCCCAGCTCATGTGCGCCGGAGAAGCCTTCGGCGTGGACAAACTAGGAGACGAGCGTTCGGCCGCCGCGCTTACGTGCGGAGAACTGTGGGAGCGCTATCACACGCTGCTGGCATCCGCGCCGCTGGAACTCTACTACTGCGGCTCCGCGCCCGTCGAGCGGGTGGAACAAGCTCTGCTCACAGCGCTGGAGGGTCTGCCGCGTGCGGCGGGCCGCGCGATGCCCGGCTGTCTGGTGAAGCCGCGGGCCGGCGAGGGCGCGCCGAGGATTTACACGGACCGGCTGGATGTGACGCAGGGCAAACTGGCCATGGGCTTCCGCACCGGCGGGGCGAGCACCGCGACCGACGCGCTGCCGGCCCTGATGGTCTTCAACGCGGTCTACGGCGGCACCACGACCTCAAAGCTCTTTATGAATGTGCGGGAAAAGCTGTCCCTCTGCTATTTTGCCAGCTCCGTTCTGGAAAAGCAGAAAGGGATCATGATGGTCTCTTCCGGCATCGAATTCGACAAATATGATCAAGCAAAAACTGAGATTCTGGCGCAGCTGGACGCCTGCAGAAAAGGCGAGATCGAAGCCATAGAGATGGAGGGAGCCAGGCGTTCCGTGATCAGCAGCCTGCACGCCTCGCTGGACGCGCAGACCCGGCTTGAGGATTTCTGGCTGGGGCAGGCGGCCGCCGGACTGACCGAGGGACCCATGGAGCTTGCCGAACGGGTCGCGGCGGTCACGCTCGAGCAGGTCGTCGAGATCGCCGTGGGCGTGGAACTGGATACGATCTATTTTCTCGACAGGAAGGAGGCATGACCGTGGAGACGAGAGATTATCCGCGCATCGGCGAAACGATGCGGTATGCGAAACTGGAAAACGGTCTTCCGATCTATATCTTCCCAAAACCGGAGTTTGGCAAAAGCTATGCCTTCTTTGCCACGAATTACGGCGGCATGGACATGAAATTCAAGCTGGACGACACCTGGCAGGATACGCCCGCCGGCGTGGCGCATTTCCTGGAGCACAAGATGTTCGACACCAAGGAGGGAAACGCCCTCCAGGACCTTGCCGCCAACGGAGCCTCCCCGAACGCGTTCACAAGCTCGGCCATCACGGGCTACTATTTTGAATGCACCGACAAATTTGAGGAAAATCTGAAAATTCTCCTGTCGTTTGTGTCCGTTCCCTGGTTCACCCAGGAGAGCGTGGACAAGGAGCAAGGAATCATCGGGCAGGAGATCTCCATGATCGAAGACGACCCGAACTGGAAGGTGTTCATGAACCTGATGGAGTCGCTCTATCGGTTCCACCCCATCCGGGTGTCGGTGGCCGGATCGCAGGAGTCTATTTCCCATATCACGGCGGATACCCTCTATGCCTGCCACAATGCCTTTTACGACCCCGCGAACATGGTGCTGTGCGTTGCGGGAAACGTGAATCCGCAGCGTGTCTGCGAAATGGCGCGCGAGATCCTGCCGCAGACCGGAAAGGGCAGGATCGAACGGGACTACGGAGAGACCGAGCCTGACTCTGTCGCACAGCCGCTTCTTTCGGTGGAGATGGAGGTCTCGACCCCCATTTTCCAGCTGGGCTGCAAGGCGGACGTCCCGCCCGTCGGCGAGCCACGCCTGAAGCAGAAGCTGGTCGCCGAGCTGGCGTGCGAGGCGCTGCTGGGCACCTCCAGCCCGCTCTACGCGAAGCTGTACGCCGACGGGCTGCTGAACAACAGCTTCGGCTATGGCTATGAAGACTATCCCGGCTGTGCGTTCCTGGCTGCCGGCGGCGAGAGCAGCAGTCCGGAATCAGTCCGGGATGCCGTCCTGCGCGAGGCGGAGCGGATCGGCCGGGAAGGGATCTCCCCGGCGCTCTGGACCCGCCTGAAAAAGGCGGCCTACGGCAATCAGGTGAGCGCCCTCAACTCCTTTGAGCACATTTGCGTAGAGCAGGCGCAGGGACATTTCGCCGGCGTGGAGTATCTCCGTTTCCCGGAGGTCTTCGATACCATTGAAAAATCCGACGCGGAAGACTGTATCCGCCGGTGGTTCACCGCAGACCGCGTGGCGCTGTCGGTGGTAAGACCCAAGGGGGCAAAGGCATGAATACGGTGGCCTTCCCTGGACTGGGGCTGGAATTCCATGTGGAACGGGTGGCCTTCACGGTGCTGGGCCACCCGATCTATTGGTATGGGATCATTATCGCGTGCGGCTTTCTGCTGGCGGTAGCCTACTGCTGGC
>CAZVHV010000185.1:0-3733 GCA_964627025.1 uncultured Oscillospiraceae bacterium
GGCACAGGGCTTTGATGTCCTGGTTCCTGTTTTTTAGATCAAAGGCCATTCCCTCATAGGTATTCGGGGCAAACAGTTTTCCGCTCTGCTTGAGCTGCCCGACGTCGTCCAGGACCTCAAGCACCTCTTCCCGTGTGATTTCCGGGACATCGGCGTATTTTTCGAGCATTTTTCCGAGAATGGTGTTCTTGTCATTTTCCTCATACAGGGCGATGATGTCGTACGCAAGGTCGTCCACGCAGTGCACCGCTCCGCTGTACACATCCAGGACAATATTGAATCCGTTTAATTTATATTGATGTATCATTTTTCCCTCACAGCAAACAGAGAGCCGTTTCTCTCCATAAGGGGAAAAACGGCTCATGTTTTATCCAACGGTATTTGTATTTATTTATTCTCGCTGCCGTGCTTTTCGCACTGCTGGTTAGCCACACCGCAGGAAGTCTTGCAGGCAGACTGGCAGGAGGTTTGGCACTCACCGCATCCGCCGCTCCGTACGCTCTGCTTCAGATCGCGAGTTGCAATTGTCAGGATTCTTTTCATAGTAAACCATACTCCCCGTTCACATATTTATGTAGATAAAATATCATATTTTCAGTTGCTTGTCAACGTATCGCGGCCAACACGCCATTCAACGCACGGCTTCATTCGGCGGTAAAAAATCTCACCGCCGCATCGACCACCCGTTCCGTTCCGCCGGGAAGGAGGAACCGGTGATCCGCGCCCTCCACCTCGGTGAGCCGCGCACCGGACTGTCCGGCGAAGCGCCGGGCGTCGCCGATGGGGGCGGTCTCGTCGGCAGTCCCGTGAATCATCGCCAGCTCGGCCATGCCGGGCTGGTAGAGGCAGAAAACATCATTTGCGTCAAGGTCATCGACAAAGCCGCGGGTAAGCTTCAGCGGGCGGGCGTCGCCCATATCCAGCATGACGAACCCCTGTGCATCAAGCTGCCTGCGGTATTCCGGCGTAGTCTCGCGCCGGATGATGCCCGGCATATCCACCGCGGCACAGCGCAGGAAGGATCTGCGGCCCGCGTGCTCCCGCGTGGCGAGATAGATCAGGTTGATATACGCGCCGAAGCTGGATGAAAAATAGGCGATCTCGGCCTCCGGCATGCGGCGGCGGAGATATGCCTCCACATCCGCAAGGTCGTTCAGGCAGGTTTCGATCCGAAGCATCTCGCCGTCCACAGGGCTGTCGCCGTGGGCGGGAAAATCAAAGCAGACCGTCCCGATGCCATAGTTCGGCAGCGCTTCTGCGACGGCCTGCGCGGTCGGGCTCTCTTTGCTGCTGCCAAAGCCGTGGATAACGATAACGACCGTCTTTTCCCGGCCCGTCAGCTGAGTCAGGCATGGGATGTCATAGCCGTTTTTACCTGGAATCATTTCTTTGTTCATCAGGTGACCCTTCTCTCAGGAGTTTTTGCCGCACCTTATAATCGGGCAAAATGGCGGCGATGCAGGCGTAAAAATCAGATCCATGGTTTTTGTGAGGGATGTGCGCCAGCTCATGCACCACCACGAGATCGATGGCCTCCGGCGGGTAGCGCATCAGCCGATAGGAAAAACACAGGCTGTTCCGCGCGCTGCAGCTGCCAAAGCGCCTGCGCGCGCCGGTAATCCTGACGCCGGTCGGCTCGAGCCCCATCAGCCTGCCATAGTGCGCGACTCTTCCGGGCAGATAATCCAGCGCTTCCTGCCTCAGCGCACGGATCTCCGCTTCGCTCAGCGCTTCAGGCGGGGCGGCCAGGGCACGCTGACGCTGCTGTTCAAGATGTCTGCCGACCCAGTCGGCATGCTGCGCGAGAAAGCGTTCGATATCGCGCAGCGGCATGCGCATGGGCGCGCGGACAAGAACGATCAGTTCCCGCGTGACCGAAAGCTCCAGTGTTTTTCGGTTCGAGCGTTTCAGGGTATACGGATGCATGTCCACTCCTCAATCCGGTTCGTTCTCCGGAGGGAACCTCCGGCACTCCTGTTCCGCAGTATAACACACGTTGGAAAAAGATGCTATACCATTCGTAAGACAGGGCGGCGGACAAAAGCTGCCCGCCGCCCTTCCGTCTGGTTTCACGATTTCCGCAAGGCATAGTATCAGGAATTGAACGCGCTGAACGTGTCGGAAAGCATGGATACGGTCTCCGCATCCATGAGGTTGACCGCGGAGGACCCGTCCTTGACGGCGTAGTAGGCGGAGCTGTCGGCGTTCATCGACCCGACGGAGAACGTAAAGGAAGCGTCCGACCCGTCTGCCGCATCGGTGTAGGAGACGGTGACCGTGAGTGCGGGCGTATCCAGCCCATAGGCGGAGAGGCTCGCGCGGTCGGCCTTATAGTCCGCGCAGCTGCTGAAGGACAGGAACGACACCGTATCCAAAAGCTGATCCATCAGGTCGGTGGCCTTTGCTCCGGAGGGCGGGGTGAAAGAATCCACCGCTTTGCGGGAGCCGTTTTGCGATACATACCAGACATCCGGAGCAGCCGAAGTCGCGGCGGCGTCACTGCCGTTCTCCGCGTCCCCATTTGTCTCCGCGCTTTCTTTTTCAAAGGTCAGCGATTTCGTCGGCGACGCGATCGTAACGGAACGGATGGTATCCTTGCCTACCGCAGGGAAAGTCTCCACCTCCACAAGGTCATTCAGGGTGCAGTCCAGGCCGGAGGCGAGCGTGGAGGCGACGGTATAGATCTCGGTTCCGTCCTGCTTCATCGCGTAACAGTTGTCTCCCGCGCTTCCGCCTAAAAGCAGGGCCATGGTGTTGCCGTCTGAATCGGTTGCGGTAACGGTGTATGCCGGTTTTTCAAGGCCGTAGGACGAGAGGCTGTCGCTCGGCGCAAAGGAACGCACAGCCGTCAGCGATTCCACCGAACTGGCCAGGGTCTCGATCTTGGTTTGCGAGAGCGGGAATTCGGTATCCGGTTCATAATACCAGATGCCGCTGTCCTGGTAGAAGGAAAAGGTGCCGTTGCTGTTGGTGAAAGAGAGCTTTGTGATCTGGCCCAGGCTGCTCACGCGGATCTTGGCGGCCTCGGCGGCGGCGTCCTTCTGCTTTGCGGTATAGTCGTTGTAGGCTCTTATCCCGAGGTAACCGCCGACGCAGACCGCAAGGGCGAGGACCGAAAAGAGGAGCTGGAGTTTTTTCTTTTTCATCAGAGCTTCCTCCGCTTCAGCCAGAACAGGAAACCTCCGCCGAGCACGGCCAGCGGAACGATCAGGACAAAGAGGACACTCCACAGTCCGGCATTGGAGATGGTATTATAGCTGACCGCCAGGCTCTTTGCCGGAATGGAGATATTGCCCGCGTCCTTCATGCCTGTGGTGATGGCATTCACGAAGATGTCCAGATTGGAGACGTTGGGGAAGGTGTCCGTGATGGCGGGATCGATCAGCGAGGAAGTGGTGACCACCGTAAATCTGGAGGAATTCTCCCCATCGATGGTCTCCACAGCCGTGGCGCCCAGAACATAGATCCCCTTTGTCTTGCTGCCGCTGTCGGTGACGGCATAGCCGTTTGCGGACGTGGTAAGGAAGGGCGTGGTGGTGATGGTATCCCGGGCGGGATCGGTCAGCGTCATGCCGCGGGCGTTGCTGAGGAGGGCCAGCGCATCGGAAGAAAGACCGGAGGTAACATCGCTGGACTTGGAGATGTTCGGCAGGATATTGTAGGCTGTCCGATAATAGCTGGACGTGTCGGCAATATAGCCGTCGGCCATGGTCATGCCATATTCGCTCATCAG
>CAZVHV010000186.1:0-3697 GCA_964627025.1 uncultured Oscillospiraceae bacterium
GGAATGGAAAACCCGGCCACCTCTTCGATCTTCTGGAGCGTACCGCGGTAGGCCAGCGCAAGGCTTTCCTTGATGCAGCGGGTGATCTCGCCCGGCGTTTCGGGAACGGGCTGGCCGGTTTCCCCGCATTTTTGCTGTATTTTCCCGATCATGCCGTCCGGGCCGAAGAACACCGGGTCGTTCGGGTCGATGAGGGAGCGGAAGGGAGCGGCCTGCTCCGCCAGCACGTCCAGCTCCGCGTAGGAAAGGCCCAGGCCCTGCGCATCGAACTGGCGCTTGCATTCCTGCAGGATCCACAGGCCCATGATATTTTTCAGGAACCGGTTGGTGCCCGCAAAGCCGCCCTCGTTCGCGAAATTGCAGGCAAACGCATCCGGCGTGGTGATCATGTCTTTTGTCTCGATGCCCATCAGCGACCAGGTGCCGCTGGAGATATAGGCGAAACGCTCATCTTGGCTGGGCACGGCCATCACAGCCGAGGCGGTGTCGTGGTGGCAGACGTACGCGACGTTGAAGGGGCCGGCGCCGGTTTCTTCAAGGACGCTTTTTTGCGCTTGGCCGATGATCGTGGCCGGGGGAACGACTTTTGGAAAGATATGAAGGGGGATGCCCAGCGGTTGCAGGATGCGTTCGTCCCAGTCCCCATGAGTGCGGTTATAGCACTGGGAGACGGATGATACGGTGAACTCCGCGGCAGCCTCGCCGGACAGGAAATAATCCAGCAGTTCGGGGACGAAAAGCAGCCGGGCGGCGTTCCTGACCTGGAAGGAATCGGGCCCCGACGCATGCGCGGCCAGTTGGAGCAGGGTGTTGAAGGGAGCGCGCTGGCAGCCGGTACGGCGGTACAGGTCCATGGGGGGGATGCGTTTGCTGATCCGCTCTTCCATTCCCTGGGTGCGGCTGTCGCGGTACATATAGACCTGTGAGTACAGCGCGCCGCGTTTATCCAGCAGGCCGTAGTCGTTGCAGAAGGCGTCTACGCCGAGGCTTGAAAATTCACCGGCTTTCGCTACGCCGCAAAGCAGATTGGACCAGATGCCCAGGATGTCCCAGTACAGGCGCCCGGCGGCGCGGACCGGCCCGTTTTCAAAACGGTAAATTTCTTTTATTTTGATTTTTTTTGAGCCGAGTTCGCCCAGAAAAATCTTTCCGCCGCTCCCGCCCAGATCCATTGCCAAGGCTTTCATATCTTAAATCCTTTTAGATGAAATTCTTGAATATGTTGCAGACCGCGTCGGTCTCCATGCGCTCCAGGCAGCTGTACGCGCCCATCAGGGAGGGCCCCGATACGATCACGCCGTGCATGGGCATGATGCACCCGATGCCAATTTTCTCCGCAAATTCGCGGTGCTGCTGGAAATATTCGTACACGCTTTCGGCGAGTTCGGGCGTATAGGCCGTGGCCGGCCGGGCGCAGCCGAAGTATTCGCCGCGCTTGATGGTGGCTTCGGTTACCGTTTTGATGGGCTTGTTTGCGGCGGCATACACCATGCAGAACTGCGGGTGCGCGTGGATGGTGCTTTTAATGTATTTAAAATTTTTATGCAGCAGGGTGTGGATCCTGGATTCGCGGGAGAGTTTGCCCCGTCCTTCCAGGATGTTCTCGTCGTAGTCGATCAGCAGGAAATCCTCCGGGTCGATGGAGCACATATGGTGTTCGCTCATCATGGAAGGGGAGATCAGCATCCTGTTCTCCGCCACCGTGACCGCAAAATTTCCGCCCGCCGCGTTGGTGAGCTTGCGGTTCCACATTTCCTTCGCGACCTTCGCCATCTGACAGCGAACGTCCATATACTGGTATTCTGCCAAAACAATAAACCTCTCTTTAATAAAAATTCTCTTATTTCAGTCGTGCCGCGCGTGCGGTCCGCATGAGTTCCTGCGCCCGCTCAATATCGAACCCCGCGGTGATCTCGCTTTCCGCGGCCGCGCCCGCGACGGATGCCGCCCATTTGACGGTGTATTCCAGGCTCTCGCCCCGCGTGAGTCCCGCGACGACGGCGGACAGGAACGCGTCTCCGCAGCCGGCTTCGTTGACCGAGCGGACTTCCGCCGGGTATACCCGCCAGATATCGCCGCCCGCTTTGACGACCGCTCCCTTGCTGCTCCACGTCATCGCGATGACTTCGATGCCCGATGCGCCAAGATCCTCCAGGGCGGAGACGACGTTCGCCTCGTCCCTGAGTTCCCGTCCTGAAAGGAAACAGAGTTCCTCGAAATTCGGCTTGATCATGTAGGGCCTGGATTTGACGCCCTCCTTGAGGTACGGGCCGCTCGCGTCCAGGACGACCTTCATATGAAGGTCGTGGGCCGCTCCGGCAAGGCGGGTGTAGACGGCCGTGTCTTCCACGTTGCTTGCGTCCCCCGTGAGCATCAGGATGTCGCCGGGGGCGGCCAGTTCCCTGATCTGGGCAAGAAGATCGTCCGTCATAGCGCGGGTAAGCATGGGGCCGCGGGAGGACAGCATGGTGCAATGGCTGCCGTTTTCCTCTACGATCTCATAATTGGTGCGGGATTCGAGGCCGGGGGCCTCGTAATGCAGGAAACGGACGGTCACCCCCCATTCCTCCATCATTTTCGCTATCCTTCTGCCGGTCTCGCCCAGGGTGACCCCGAGGGCGGTGTTTTGGGCACCCAGCAGCTTCAAGTCTATGGAGACGTGCGTGCCCTTGCCGCCCAGCGTTTCCAGCGTCTTGTTGATCCGCGCGGTGCGGGCGCGGACAAATTCGTCCAAGAATATGATCTTGTCCACCGCGGGATTGAGCGTTACCGTAAAAATCATATATGCTTACTTCCCATTGCCTTTCTTCCAGTCTGTCTTTTATCCGTCGCGCGGGGTTTTATTCCGCGATGAGCAGCTTGATACCTGCGCCCGTCAAAAGTTCCGCCTGTTCTTTCGTGGTTTTTTTGTCCGTTATGACCACATCGATGCCCGAAAAGTCCGAGAGGAACACCTGGCCCGAACGCGTGAACTTGCTGTGGTCCGCGAGAAGGATGACTTCCTGGCTGCGCTCGATCATGAGCCGCTTGATATCCACTTCCAGGATGCTGGCGTCCGTGATCCGCCCCGGCCCGATGCCCGAACAGGACATGAAGGCGCGGCTGGGATAGTATTCCTCCGCGTTCTTTAAGGCCGTGTTTCCGTACAGCGAGTGGTTGCTCGCGTGGAAGATGCCGCCCAGGGAGATGATCAGATGGCTCTGGCTTGCGTTGTTCGCCGATTCGGACAGGAGTTTGACCGAATTGGTGATGATGATCACGTTCATTTTGGGCGGGATGTATTTTAAAAGGTACAGGCAGGTGGAGCTGTTGTCCAGGAAGATGCTGTCCCCGTCCTTAATGAGGGAAGCCGCTTTGCGGCAGATGGCGTCCTTTTCCCCGGGGTGACGGATCTCCCGCGCCGCCACCGGAAGCTCGACGGAGGCGTCCGGATAGTTACGGGCGAAAACCGCGCCGCCGTGCGTGCGTTTTAAAACCCCGTTTTCCTCCATTTCCTGCAGGTCGCGCCGGATGGTCTCCCGGGACGCGCCCAGCCGGGCGGAAAGTTCCCCGACGTCCACCTTGCCCGATTGTTCCAGGATACTCACGATCTCTGATTTTCGCTCGATCTTATACATGGCAAACCCTTACCCTTTATGCCGTACTTTTTTCTGTTTATGACTGTATGATATCATATCGTGTCTGATTTGGCAATAAC
>CAZVHV010000187.1:0-3691 GCA_964627025.1 uncultured Oscillospiraceae bacterium
TAACATCTTTTGACGGTTTTGGAAAGAGCCGTACCGAATTCAAGCCGGACCTGATTCTGCTCGATCTGATGCTTCCCAAACTGAATGGATACGACGTATGCCGCTCCATCCGCCGCGCGGGACGGAGCACCCCCGTTATCATGCTCACCGCCCGCGAGCAGGAGGCCGACAAGGTGCTCGGCCTGGACCTCGGGGCGGACGATTACATAACCAAGCCCTTCTCCATGCGCGAGCTGCTGGCCCGCATCAAGGCCAATATCCGCCGCAGCGACATGGCCGAGCAGGCACCGCCCGCGCAGAGCGCGCCCGGCGGGCGGATGGAGTTCGGGCGCCTTGCCGTCGACCCGGAACTGGTCACGGTCTACAAGGACGGCAAGCCACTGGATCTGACCCAGCGGGAATACGAGCTGATCCACTTCCTGGCGGGCAACCCGGGCAAGGTGTTTTCCCGCGAGGCGCTCATGGAGCATGTCTGGAACTACGAGGGCTATGTAGGCGACGTGCGGGCCGTGGACGTGGCCGTGCGCCGCCTGCGCGAAAAGGTGGAGGACGACCCCGCCGCACCCAAATTTATCATGACCCGCAGGGGACTGGGATACCTGTTCCATGCGTAACGCCGCGCGGCTTCTCATCTGCGCGGGAAGGGAGGCGCCGGCATGTTCCGCAGCCTGCATATGAAACTGGTGCTCATCATGGTGCTGCTCATCATATCGCTGATGACCGTGGTGGGCGCCTTTTTGATTAATTCCGTGGTGAGCTTTTACCTGAACGACTTCTATCAGCAGATGCACCAGATTTTCTACGACGACGTGGAATTTGTCCGAGATCTGACCCAGGCCACCGAAGGCGAGGAGGACGGCGTCCGCATGCTGCAGGAGGTGCTTTCCGCCAATATGGGCGCGCTGGGCGTGGACGGGCGCAACCGCAACTACTACATTCTCGACGGCACGACCGGCGCCTATCTGGCCGGCTCCGACGACGGCAGCGGCGGCGAGCTGGAGCCGACGCCCAACCTGCTGACCGCGCTCAGCACGGGGGAATCCGGCTCCGCCAGCGACGTGACCGCGTCCTATATGGACGTGGCCGTCCCCATCACCCGGGGGGGCATCTCCTACATTATTTATATCCGCGACAACCGCCAGACGGTGCAGGACCTGAACAACGAGCTGGTCACCCTGATCATCCAGGCGCTGGTTTTCGGGCTGGTCATTTCGGTGCTGCTCTCCTTCCTGCTGGCCAAGACCATGATCACGCCGATCGAGCGGCTCACCGACGGCGCAAAGCGGGTGGCCGCCGGAGATTTTTCCCATAAAATCGAGGTGAGCTCCAAGGATGAGATCGGCGTGCTTACCGCCAACTTCAACCGCATGGCCCGCCAGCTGCAGGAGACCCTGCAGGAGGTGGAAAACGAGCGCAACAAGCTCGATACCCTCTTCCTCCACATGACCGACGGTGTGGTGGCCTTCGACCGGGCGGGCACGGTCATCCACGCCAACCCCGCGGCGGCCGAGATGCTGGGGTGCCCCATCTCGGCCGGCGGCAAAATCGGCTACCAGGACCTCTTCGGCGACATCGCCCCGCTCGGCGCGGTGCTTGCGGCCGAGCAGCCCGGATATCTGGAGGGGGAGAAGGAGGAAAACGGCCGCAGCCTGGAGCTCCTGCTGGCCCCGTTCGACCGGGAGAACCAGGCCGGCGTGCTGGTGGTGCTCCACGACGTCACCCAGCAGCGCAAGACCGAGGAGATGCGCCGCGAATTCGTGGCCAATGTCTCCCATGAGCTGCGCACCCCGCTCACCAACATCCGAAGCTACGCCGAGACGCTGGCGGACAGCGACGATATCCCCCGCGAGCGGGAGCGCAGTTTTCTCCGCGTTATTTTGAACGAGAGCGACCGTATGACCCATATCGTGCAGGACCTGCTCACCCTCTCCCGCTTCGATTCGGGACGCAGCGATCTCAGCCTCGGCCAGTTCCCGCTTGACGCGGCCATCCGGGACAGTTACCGGGCGGTGCTGATGGAGGCTCAGCGGCACGGCCACACGCTGGAGCTGAAGATAGAGCCGGAGCTGCCCCAGGTCACCGCCGACCGGGAGCGCATTGTGCAGGTGCTGATGAACGTGGTGGCAAACGCCATCAAATACACCCCGGACGGCGGGCACATCGCCATTTCCGCGGGACGGATGGGCACGCGGGTGTGGATCGAAGTTTCCGACAACGGGATCGGCATCCCAAAGGAGGACCGCGGCCGCATTTTCGAGCGCTTTTACCGGGTTGACAAGGCCCGCTCCCGCGAATCCGGCGGGACGGGGCTCGGGCTTTCCATCGCCAAAGAGATCATCAACCGCCATGAGGGAAGCATCTGGATCGCGGACCGCGAGGGCCCGGGGCTCACCGTCCGCATCGAGCTGAAGAGCGAGGGTCCGGGCCATGGAGCGTAGGAAAACGTACCGGGCCGTGGAGGCCCTCAAAACCATGCTGATCGTGCTCCTCGCCCTTTCGGCGGCCTGGCTGTTTTCGCGGGCGCTGCTTTATACCGGGCTGCCCGGTGTTTCGGACTGGGCGGGAGAGCTTGCATCCCTGCTGCGTCCCGCCGCCGCCGCTTCGGGCGCCGGACAAAGCGGGCAGACCGCCCTGTCCGCGACCGGCCTGAGCCCGGCACGCGTCGCCGTGAGCAACGAAGACGGGCGGTGCGGGCTCCAGTATGATGCGGATGTCGTGAACGCTGCCTTTGAAGACCGGCTGGGCGGCCTTTTGGGTGAGGCGCTGGCCGGCGCGGGTGTCGCCCGCCCCGTGACCGAGGAGGCGTGGCGTACCGCGCTGCGCGGGCCGGGCGTGAGCGTCTATTATGATTTTCTGGGCGGCGTGCCGCTGACGGCCCTCTCCAAGTGGCTCAGCGGCGATTTCAACGCCGTCCTCACGGGGGACGCAAGACGGCTTTTGCTCTGCTCCGGCGGGGACGGCGACACGGCGCTCCTCTATTACACGGCCGGCGACGGCCTGTTCTACGTTTGCTCCACCACGGTGCGCACCGACAGCCGCCTCGCGGCCGTGGCGGCGGAATACACACCGAACAACGCCGCCTTTGCCTTTGAACAGTCCGATCGCTATCCCCATCTGGACCCCTATGTCATGATCCTGCCTGATACCCCCGCGCCGATGGTTTACCAGGCGTCCAACCCCATCGCGGCCGCCGACGGGGACACGCTGGACGCCCTGATGAGCGGGCTCTTGTTCCATCCCCGCACCAGTTCGGTCTATCAGGCGGCCGACGGGCAGGTGGTGCGCGAGGGGACGGATACCCTCCGCATCAGCGACAACGGCACGGTCACCTTCCACGCCGCGGAGGCCGCCGAAGCGCGCTACCCCGTCGATGCGGCCGGAAGCATGCCGACCCGGGGTGAAATGGTGGACGCGGCCCGGGCACTGGCCAAAAACGCCCTCGCCGACTGGTGCGGCGACGCCGGACTCTACCTGATGGGGACCGAGACCCGGCAGGACGGATCGGTCGAGGTGCGCTTCGGCTACCTTCTGGACGGGGCGGCCGTCCAGCTCTATGAGGACGGCTGCGCCGCGCGCATCGTGATCACCGGCGGGTACATTTCCGACTTCACGCTGAACTTCCGGGCCTATGAGGCGACCGGGACGGCGTGTGCCGTGCTCCCCGAGCTCCAGGCGGCCGCGGCCATGGATG
>CAZVHV010000188.1:0-3665 GCA_964627025.1 uncultured Oscillospiraceae bacterium
CCTTTTGCAGATGTACCGGGGTGGGATCTTCGACCACATCGGCGGCGGGTTTTCCCGCTATTCCACCGATGAAAAATGGCTGGTGCCCCATTTTGAAAAGATGCTCTATGACAATGCCCTGCTTGCATTGGCCTATCTGGAGGCGTACCGACTTACCCGCCGTCCGATCTACCGTACCGTGGCCGAGCGCACCCTCAGTTATGTCCTGAGGGAACTGACCGACGAACAGGGCGGTTTTTACTGCGGACAGGATGCAGACAGCGACGGTGTGGAAGGCAAATACTATGTTTTTACCCCGCAGGAAATCCGGCAGACACTCGGAAATCCGGATGGCGATCTCTTCTGCCGTCGATTCGGCATCACGGAACAGGGGAATTTTGAAGGCAAGAGCATCCCCTCCCTGCTCTGCGATCCGGACTTTGAGAAGGACGCCCCTGAGGTGGAGGCGTTGTGCCGGAAGGTTTACGCCTATCGTCTTGCCCGCACCCGTCTGAAGAAAGACGACAAGATACTGACCTCATGGAATGCACTGATGATTGCGGCGCTGGCAGCGGCCGGCTCACTACTGGACGAGCCTGCGTTCCTGCTGGCCGCAGAGAAAGCGCGGCGTTTTATCGACGAGAAGATGACCGATGCGCACGGACGCCTGTACCTTCGCTGGCGGGAGGGCGAGGCGGCCTATCCCGGGCACCTGGACGCTTATGCCTTTTATGCGTTTGCGCTTCTCGCGCTGTACCGGGCGACCTTCGATGTGGAAGCTTTTCGGCGGGCTCTGCAGATCGCCGGACAAATGCTGGAGCTGTTTTCTGACCCCGCTGGCGGCTTTTTTCTCTATGCCTCCGACAGCGAGCGGCTCATCAGCCGGCCGAAGGAACTCTATGACGGAGCAATGCCATCCGGCAATTCGGTTGCGGCTTTGGTCCTTTGCCGTCTTGCACAGCTGACGGGAGAACCAAAATGGCAGGAGGCACGCGACCGGCAGCTCCGCTTTCTGACCGGCGTGCTCCAAACATCTCCCGCAGATCACAGCGCCGCACTGCTTGCGCTGTCCGAAGTGCTCTATCCTTCGCAGGAGCTGGTCTGCGCCGCGCCCGGACCGGAAACGCCGCCGGAGCTTAAGATTTTTCTGCGGGAACATGTACTTCCCAATCTTGGTGTCCTTTTCAAAACGGAAAGAACTCAGGCAGGACTTGCCGAAGCGGCGCCCTTTACCGCAGCCTATCCCGTCCAGGCAGACCGTCCGCTCTATTATCTCTGCCGGGACGGGGCCTGCTCCGCACCGGTAAGCTCTCCGGATGAGCTCAGCGGCTTGCCTCTTTGAATGAAATATGGAGAAATGCCGGTCAGCTTGTCTGCCGGCATTTCCCATGCCCGATTTTCATACCTTTTCATGAGGAGGTGGAACTGTGAAAAGAGGACCGATCTATATGATCGAGCTTGAAGCGGAAGCAAAGCCTGCGCAGCCTGTCGAAACTCAGGGGCTGGTCGAAACCTTTCAAAGTGCCGTCCTGCTCTCTCTTTTGAAAGACGGACAGCTGACAAAGTGGCAGTTTGACCGTTGTACCGAGGAACTTTGCAGGCAGCGCCAAGCTTCCACGGAAAAAAAGAAAGGAGGCGGTCCCGGATCGAGCGGGTAGCCGCATACTGCCGGGTTTCAACCGATCACGAAGATCAGGCCAGCTCTCTTGCCAGCCAGAAAAAATACTTTTCCGAGTATATCGAACGCAACCCCCTGTGGGAGCTCTATGATATCTATGCGGACGAAGGCATCACCGGCACCTCCACCAGAAAGCGCCGCTCCTTTCAACGCATGATCGCCGACGCGCAGGCGAGCCGGTTTGACCTGATCGTTACCAAGGAGATCAGCCGTTTTGCCCGCAACACGCTCGACAGTATTTTCTATACCCGCAGGCTCAAAGAGCTTGGGATCGGCGTCATCTTCCTGAACGACAACATCAACACGCTCGATCCGGACGCGGAACTGCGTCTTACCATTCTCTCCTCTATCGCGCAGGAAGAAAGCCGCAAGACATCCGACCGTGTGAAGTGGGGCCAAAAACGCCGGATGGAGCAGGGCGTGGTCTTTGGGCGGGATATGCTCGGCTATGACGTAAAAAACGGGAAACTCTACATCAATGAAGCAGGCGCGGAAACCGTGCGCCTGATCTTCCATAAATTCGTCAACGAGGAGAAGGGCTCGCATGTGATCGCGCGGGAGCTTCGGGAGGCCTGTATCCCCACCGCCGCTTACATGCAGAAGTGGTCGAACACCGTAATCCTCCGGGTGCTTCGCAACGAGAAATATTGCGGCGACCTGGTGCAGAAAAAGACTTTTACCCCAAACTACCTGAACCATCAGAAAAAATACAACCGCGGCGAAGAGGAGCTTGTGATCATCCGCGATCACCATGAGCCGATCATCAGCCGCGAGATGTTCGAGCGCGCGCGGCGCGAGCTGAAGCGGCGCTCCCCTGCCGAAACGCAAAAGGCGAAGCACTCCAGCCGCTACTGTTTTTCCGGAAAGATCAGATGCGGTATCTGTGGCTGTACCTTCGTCTCGCGTACAAAGAAACGCCACGACGGCAGCGTTTGCAAAGCGTGGCGGTGCTATGAAGGTGCCCGTCATGGCATGCGTCATACCGACACGGCGGGAAACGAGGTCGGCTGCGACAGCCGCTCCATCCATGAGGAGGACTTAAGGGCGATCCTGCAGCAGGTGATCAGAAATCTGCCGCTGGACAAGGAAGCCATCCTCAACCGCCTTTGCAGCGTGGTGCAGTCGGTACGGGAAAGCGCGCTTGGGGACGACCGCCCCGAAAAATTGCAGGCCAGGCTTGATACGCTCCGCCGGAAAAAGCAGTCGCTCCTTGAGCTGTATTTGAACGGAGAGATCGGCAAGCCGGACTTTCAGCAGATGACCGAGCGATACGAAGCCGAGCTTGCCTCCATAGAACAAAACCGGGAGGCGCTGGAAAATCAGAAAACGCCCTGCGAGGCAGCCGGCCAGGATTTAACGGAAAACACCATCCGCGGGCTCGCCTGGGGCGCGGTATGGGACGACACCTTTTACCGACATATGTTAGACAAGATCGTCATCCGGGAGGACAGCGTGTTCGAGGTATATCTGCATATGCTGCCGGAGAAGCTGTGTTACTTCATCACGGACGCCGTGCAGCTCCGCAAAAAATGGGCCGAACTGCCCGCTGCCGCGAAGGGACCTCTGCCGCGTCATTTTGGCTCCTCGGAAGGTACCGAAGAACTCGGTCATCTGGAGATGATCGGTACGATCGTCCATCAGCTCACCCGCAATCTCAGCGAGAAAGACGTTACCGAGGGCGGTTTTGGCGCTTACTTTATCGATCATACCACCGGGGTATACCCTACCGCCGCCTCCGGTTCTCCGTGGAACGCGGCGGGTATCGGCGTGAAGGGCGATGTCATCGCCGATCTCACCGAAGATATGGCTGCCGAGCAGAAAGCGCGTGTTACCTACGACAATATTCTCCGTGTCAGTGATGACCCGGACGTCAGCAATGTCATCCGTTTCCTGCGCGAACGCGAGGTCATCCACTTCCAGCGGTTTGGCGAAGCAGTGCGGCTGGCAAAGGAAAAAATGGATCAGAAAAATATCTATTTTTCCAACCCGGCCTTTGACCACTGAGACA
>CAZVHV010000189.1:0-3659 GCA_964627025.1 uncultured Oscillospiraceae bacterium
GAGATTTGCGGCATTCTCAACGGCACGACCAATTATATCCTTACGCGTATGATCCGTGCGGGCTGCTCCTTTGAGGCCGCGCTGAAAGAGGCTCAGGACAACGGCTATGCCGAGCGTGACCCTTCTGCCGATATTGATGGTCATGACGCCTGCCGGAAGATCTGCATCCTCGCATCCATTGCCTTTGGCCGGCACATCATGCCGCGGCAGGTGCCGACGGAGGGCATTACCAAGATTACGCTGGCCGATGTGGCCTATGCTGATTCCTGCGGCCGGAAGATCAAACTTCTGGGGCGCGCGATCCGGCGGGCCGACGGAAAGGTTTGCGCCTATGTGGCGCCCCATCTTCTGGACGGAAGCAACCCGCTTGCGGGCGTTGAGGATGTGTTCAATGCGATCACGGTCAAGGGAGATGCGATCGGCGACGTGATGTTTTACGGGCGCGGCGCGGGCAAGATGCCCACGGCCAGTGCGGTCGTGGCCGATGTGATGGACATCGTCCGCAGCACCAAGGAAAGCAGCCTGATGGCCTGGCAGCCCGGCGGACCCGATGTGGCGGCATCCCCCGACGATATTGTAACCCGCTGGTATGTCCGCGCCAACGCGGCTGCCTCCGAGGTCCGTTCCAAATTAGAGAATCTTTCCTTCCTGGGGCGCGCCGGCGCGCCGGCGGGGGAGACGGCGTTTCTCACCGCTCCCATGACCCGCGCGGAACTGGATCAGGCCCTGGATGGGATGGAGATTCTGTCCGTCATCCGGACGCTGGACTGACGGATCTGCCGCTGCGGCATAAGATATAAGGGATAGGCAACCCTTTTAGAATTTTAGGGGGTAAGTACATAGTATGGGACTCATAGTACAGAAGTTCGGAGGCACCTCGGTGGCTGATGCCAACCGCATACGCAACGTGGCGCGTATCATTACCGAGACCTACCGCAGGGGGCACAATGTGGTCGCGGTGCTCTCCGCACAGGGGGATACAACCGACGACCTTATTGAGAAGGCAGCGGAAATCAATCCCAATGCCTCCAAGCGCGAGATGGATATGCTGCTGTCGACCGGCGAGCAGATCTCCTGCGCCTTATGCGCCATGGCAATCGAAGCGATGGGCTATCCGGTGGTCTCTCTGACCGGCTGGCAGGCCGGCATGAGCACCAACTCCGTTTACGGGAACGCACGGATCAAACACGTGAGCAATGAGCGGATCATGGCCGAACTGGATAAGAAAAGCATCGTCATTGTCACCGGCTTTCAGGGGCTCAATAAGTATGACGATATTACCACGCTCGGCCGCGGCGGTTCGGATACCTCTGCGGTGGCCCTGGCGGCTGCGCTCCACGCCGACCTGTGTCAGATCTATACCGACGTGGATGGAGTCTATACCGCTGATCCCCGCTGCGTGAAGGGTGCTAAAAAGCTGGATGAGATCACCTATGATGAGATGCTGGAGCTGGCAACCCTCGGAGCGCAGGTCCTTCACAATCGTTCGGTTGAAATGGCAAAGCGCTATAATGTCAATCTGGAGGTCGTCTCCAGTTTTTCCAATAAACCAGGGACAAAAGTCAAGGAGGTCGTGAAAGCGATGGAAAAGACCCATGTGAGCGGTGTGGCAAAAGACAAGAACGTGGCGCGGTTAGCCCTTGTGGGTCTGGCCGATCATCCCGGCATCGCGTTTAAGATTTTTTCGCTGCTGTCCAATCATCGGATTAATGTTGATATCATCCTTCAGTCTATCGGCCGTGACGATAAAAAGGACATCAGCTTTACGGTCAGCCGCAGTGACATGCTTCTGGCGAAGCAGGTTCTGGAGGAGTACCGGGAGTCTATCGGTTTCGATCATATCGATGTGAGCGATAATATCGCCAAAGTATCCATTGTTGGCGCCGGCATGATCAACAATCCCGGTGTGGCTTCCCTTATGTTTGAAGCGCTGTACAACGCCGGGATCAACATCCAGATGATCTCCACGAGCGAGATCAAGGTGTCGGTTCTGGTTGACGAGACCGACGCGGACAGAGCGGTCCAGGCGATCCATGATCGTTTCTTCTCTGAAAACGGAAACTGAGGTCGAATACAGGAATTCCTCCGCTTTTGAGGGGTTCCTGTATTTTTCATGATGTAAAATTGCAAAGCTCTCTGTTTTCTTTGATTTTCGATGTTATGCGCCGTTTTCGGGCTTTGGACACTGCGGAGCAGCGCAAAGGTTCGATTGTGCCTGGGAAATTACCAATATCGACATTTTAATAACTTTTTCATAATTTTATAAATTTATTTTGAGCGGAACCTTGATTTTTTGTATATCGTTTGCTATAATCAGCATTACGGATTCTCTGGGGAGTTTGTAATTATGGACAACCCTCTGCGGAAGGCCGTGCTTTTTGTGCGAAACGTCTGCCTGCCGGCCTTGGCTTGGTAATGGCGTTTACGATAGAACGGTGCACAGTCTGGTTTCGGAGCAGCTGTTTGCCCGGGGCGGTCTCTCGCTTCGGTAAGCCGGTGTTTTGAAGTTGACAGTGACGTCGGAGTATC
Organism: uncultured Oscillospiraceae bacterium; assembly: GCA_964627025.1. Taxonomy (GTDB): domain Bacteria; phylum Bacillota; class Clostridia; order Oscillospirales; family Oscillospiraceae; genus JAEWRY01. Next base: position 2,530 of record CAZVHV010000189.1, read on the forward strand.
AAATCATTTCATATTATTTATTTAGGGGGAAAATCAACAATGAACATGCTTGTTTGTGTCAAACAAGTACCGGACACGACAGAGATCAAGATTGATCCTGTCACCAACACCATGATCCGGGCAGGTGTTCCCAGCATTGTCAACCCGTTTGACGCTTATGCTCTGGAAGCTGCCGCGCGGATCAAGGACGTTACGCCCGGAACCAAGATCGTTGTCCTGTCCATGGGACCTGAGCAGGCGAAGGCCGCGCTCAAGGAGTGCCTCGCTGTCGGCGGCGACAAGGCTTATCTGGTGAGCGACCGCGCTTTCGGCGGTTCCGACACCCTTGCTACCAGCTACATCCTTTCTCAGGCGATTGCCAAGGTCGAAGAGCTGGAAGGCAAATTCGATGTGATCTTCTGCGGCAAGCAGGCCATTGACGGTGATACCGCTCAGGTCGGTCCTGAAATTGCGGAGCATCTGGATTATCCTCAGGTCACCTACGCAGTGGATGTTACTGCGGAGGAAGCTTCCCTGAAGGTAAAGCGCGAGACCGAGGACGGCTTTGAAGTGCTCGGCGTGAAGACCCCTTGCGTGATCACGGTCACCAAGCCCGATTATGATCCTCGCTATCCTTCCATCAAGAGCAAGATGGCTGCAAACCGCGCGCCGATCAACACGCTCACCGCAGCTGACCTTACCATTGAGCTTGAGAAGGCCGGCCTGCAGGGCTCTCCCACCAAGGTGAAGAAGACCTTTACGCCTGCCCAGAAGAGCGGCGGTGTTAAAATCAAGGAAGAGACCAATGAAGAATCCGCAGCTAAGCTGTATCAGATGCTCAGCGACGCAGGCGTGCTCTAAGAGGGAGGAGGAACTCAATTATGGAAGCCAAAACTAAGGATTTATGGGTATTTATTGAGACCAGCGAGGACGGAAAGGCCAAGAATGTTGGCCTGGAGCTCCTGACCCCCGGCCGTAAACTTGCAACTGTGCAGGGGGGCAAGCTGATCGGCGTGGTCATCGGTTCCAACGTGGACGAGGCCGTAAAGTCCGCCACCGCTTATGGTGCGGATGGGATCATCGCCGTAGATGGTCCTGAGTTCAAGCACTACACCACCGACGCTTACACCGACGCTTTCTTTGCCGTGGTA
>CAZVHV010000190.1:0-3655 GCA_964627025.1 uncultured Oscillospiraceae bacterium
GCCTCGTGACGGCGAGAAACCGGCTGAAGATAACGGCGCCGGCCACGATCATGATGCCGATCGCCACCGCCAGCAGGAAGGCCAGGAGCAGGGAGAAGGGCTCGCGGATCAGGAGAAAGCCCAGCAGCAGGATGAAAAATACGACAACGGACAGGATGAGCTGGGCGCGCAGATAGCCGCCGAAGGCCGCGCCCGTGGTGACCCTGACCATGCGCAGAAAGCTCCGCAGCCCGGGCGACAGGCGCTCGGCGGCGAGAAAGCGGAGGCGGGGATAATCGGCGGTGAGGAAATAGGCGCCCATGACGAAGGCCACCAACGCCACGGCGAAGGAGGGGATCTGCATGGCCAGGATGCCCGTCTGGGACGCGAAGCGGGCGAGCAGCTCGGGGATCACGGTCTGGAGCCATACGGTAAGCCGCTCGAGCAGCGCGGTGGCCGTATCCCGCGCGACGGGCGGCAGAAGACTGAGAAAGCCGGAGTAGGAGCCGCCGATCTGCCAGATGGCCCCGCTGATGCCGTTCCAGATGGTCTGCCATTCGTCGGTCAGCTGGAGCAGCTCGGTCACGATGTTGTAGGAAAAAAGAAAGAGGAGGTCGCCGGCGACGCCGAAGATCAGCAGAACGAGGATGAGGGCCAGCACGTTGCGCGGCAGACCGAGCCGCCGCTGCAGCAGGCGGACCGCCGGATTGAGCAGCCACGCCAGCAGAAAGGCCAGCACGAAGGGCATGAAGAGAGAGACAAGGGGCGGCACCGCCAGAAACAGCAGCAGGAGAAACCCCGCCGTCAAGACCGCGCGGATACCCAGCCGCAGCCAGAGACGGCCGCGATCCCGCCAGCAAAGCTCCATTTGTTCCATGGTGGTTCCACCCCTATTTTGTCGGCCCGTGGCCGATTTAGCAAAAAACCGCCTGCCGAAGCAGACGGTTTTCTCTGTTTCATTAAGCCAGATGGTTAAGCGTCAGGGTCATGCTGCTCTTTTTGTGAGCGGCATTGTTCTTATGCAGCAGACCATGTGCCGCTGCCTTATCGACAGCCTTCACCGCCGCCTTATACGCACTATCGGCCTCGCTGCGGTTGCCTTCTGCCACCGCGGCGTCAAACTTCTTCAAATGAGTCTTCAGCGCGGATTTTGCAGCCTTATTTTCCAGAGCCTTGGATTTGCTGACCAGAACACGCTTTTTGGCAGACTTGATATTCGGCAAACCAAACACCTCCTCCGAATCATGAATATCCACGGTCACCCGTGCAGATATGTATTTTAGCATTGAAGGAGAGAAATTGCAACTGTTTTTTCGCTTTTTTTATGCTTTTTTGTATAGGGCGGGCAATGGTGCGAAAAATAGGGGGGTGCATGGGCAAAAAACACCATATCTTGCGATGAAGGGAAGGAACTTCCATGTTAAAAAGACGAACCGATCTGGCGATGGAGGCCAAGCAGCTCTGGGAAGAATCGGCGGGGCAGCAGACGAAGCTGGAGGGCGTGGAGGCAACGGACAGCCTGCGGGAGGGATTTCCCGTGACGTCGGTGCATATCCTGAACGACGCCGGCGCGCAGGCGCTGGGGAAGCCGCCGGGGACCTATGTCACCATCACCCTCAACGGCCTCAAGCGGCGGGAGGAGGACGCGTTCGGGCGGGCCGCGCGGGTGCTCGCGGCCGAACTCGGCGGCATGCTGAATCTGCCCGGGGGGGCGGTCGCGCTGGTGGTTGGGCTGGGCAACCGCGCCATCACGCCCGACGCCATCGGCCCGCGGGTCGCCGACCACACCATGGCCACCCGCCATCTGGTGACCCAGGTGCCCGAGCATTTCGGCTCTTTCCGGCCGGTGGCCGCGCTGGCGGCGGGGGTCCTGGGCACCACCGGCATGGAGAGCAGCGAGATGGTCCGGGGGGTGGTGGAGGAGCTGAAGCCCGCCTGCATCATCGCGGTGGACGCGCTGGCCTCCCGCTCGCTCGACCGGGTCTGCAGCACCGTCCAGCTGGCCGACACCGGGATCATCCCCGGCTCGGGCGTGGGCAACCACCGCGCCGCCCTGAATCGGGAGACCCTCGGTGTGCCGGTGATCGCCCTCGGCGTACCCACCGTGGTGGACGGCGCCACCCTGTGCGCCGATCTCCTGGCCGAGGCGGGGAAAGGGGACCTGGAGCCGGCCCTCCTGAAGGGAGCGGGCGCCGACCTGTTCGTCACCCCGCGGGACATCGACTCCAGCGTGGCCGACCTCGCCAAGGTGATCGGCTACGGCATCAACCTCGCCCTCCAGCCGGGACTCTCCATTCCGGATATCGACATGTTCCTCTCGTGAGCCTAAAAGGTTGACATCGTTCGATTTCTGTATATAATTGTACTGTTACGCGAAAAAAGAAGTCGGAGGGGTCAAATTATGCTCACCAACCAGGAAAAAACGATGGAAAAAATCGTCGCTCTGTGCAAGGGGCGCGGCTTTGTATATGCGGGCAGTGAAATTTACGGCGGACTGGCCAATACCTGGGATTACGGCCCGCTTGGCGTGGAGTTGAAGAACAACGTCAAAAAGGCGTGGTGGAAAAAGTTCGTACAGGAGTCGAACTATAACGTGGGACTGGACTCCGCGATTTTGATGAATCCCCAGGTATGGGTGGCCTCCGGCCACGTCTCCACCTTCAACGACCCGCTCATCGACTGCAAATCCTGCAAAATGCGCCACCGCGCGGACAAGCTCGTGGAGGAGTGGAACGCGCAGAACGGCGTCGCCGATATCGCGGTCGAGGCCATGGACAACGACGCGCTCATGGCCTATATCCGGGAGAAGAACATCCCCTGCCCCGGCTGCGGCAAGTCCGATTTTACCGATATCCGCAAATTCAACCTGATGTTCAAGACCTTCCAGGGCGTGACCGAGGACTCGGCCGCCACCGTCTACCTGCGCCCCGAGACGGCGCAGGGCATTTTCGTCAACTTCCAGAATATCCAGCGCACCACGCGCAAAAAGGTGCCCTTCGGCGTCTGCCAGGTCGGAAAGTCCTTCCGCAACGAGATCACCCCGGGTAACTTCACCTTCCGCACCCGCGAGTTCGAGCAGATGGAGCTGGAATTCTTCTGCAAGCCGGGCAGCGAGCTGGAGTGGTTCGACTACTGGCGCTCTTTCTGCCGCCAGTGGCTGCACGACCTGGGGATGCAGAGCGCGAACCTGCGCATGCGCGACCACGAGAAGGAGGAGCTCTCCCACTACTCCAACGCCACCACCGACTTCGAGTTCCAGTTCCCCTTCGGCTGGGGTGAGCTGTGGGGCGTGGCCTCCCGCACCGACTTTGACCTCACCGCCCACCAGACCACGTCGGGCAGGGACATGAGCTACTTCGACCAGGAGAAGAACGAGCACTATATCCCCTACGTCATCGAGCCCTCCCTGGGCGCGGACCGGGTCACCCTGGCCTTCCTGATCGACGCGTATGACGAGGAAGTCGTGGACGCCGAGAAGAACGACGTGCGCACCGTTCTCCGCCTCCACCCCGCCCTCGCGCCCTTCAAGTGCGCCATCCTCCCCCTGTCCAAGAAGCTCTCGGGCGCCGCGCAGCAGATCCACGACGATCTGTGCGGCCACTTCATGGTGGACTACGACGAGGCCGGCTCCATCGGCAAGCGCTACCGCCGCCAGGACGAGATCGGCACCCCCTTC
>CAZVHV010000191.1:0-3654 GCA_964627025.1 uncultured Oscillospiraceae bacterium
AGTCTACATAACCCGATAAATCCCGTGCCCGCTTGATTATGTCCAAAAACGTAACTTTGTCTGCCGTAAGGTCGAATTTCTTGTGCTTTAAAGTTGAAAGTGCAGCGACACATTCCATCTCGTAGATGTATCTTGGCGATGAGAAGTCCTGACTGAACGTATCGGGAGTAAGATATCCTAACCTCTTAACCAAACCATTCTCGTACAAGGTAACTCTTATCCCCTGCGGGCCGCTTGTGTATAAGTCCTGCAAATAGTCCGAGCCGAACACCTGAATTGATCCTCTCCATGACCGAATCGGCGCAAGCAGATCAAGCGTATCATCTTTTGGACGAAAAGGAGACTCCCCGGCTTTCAATTCCATTGGCTCGCCCGCGAACCCATCCAACTCGAGGTTTACCTCGCACGGCACCTCGGAAATAGTTTTAAACGGGATTATGTATTTTAGTCCGTAACTCATAGTCTGCTTCTTTTTCTCGCTTCCTGCTCCAATATGCCGACTAACCGGCTTCCTTCTATCTCGAATCTTACATTACCGTTCGTGCCTCTCTGCAACGCCCCGGCAAGGTTGTTCTGCTGCGCCCTGTTAAGGATCAGCTCGCCGGAGTTGACCCGGGCGAGCATCTTGTCGCCTGAATAGGAATTACCCGGGACGATTCCGCCAAACTCGAACTTCGGAATGTTCATCAGCGCCCCCATGATCGAGAGAACGGCACCTGCTGCAAGTACTGGACCGACAATGGGGATGCCTGCCACGGATGCCGCGCCTCCGGATGCCGCCACGGCCGCGTTGGCATTGGCCAGACCTAACAGTGCGGGTAGGGATCTGCCTACCGTGGAGACGACGTTTGCACCCCACTGCAGCCATTTTCCCGCGCTCTCGCCGAGTATGTCGCCCATGCCATAGAGGGCGTCCGATACGCCGTACACGGTCTCCATGAGGTCTCTATTTTTGTCCGCCACCTCGTTGAGGTATGTGGTGTACGATTTTGCCTCTTTCGGGGTCTGTATCACACCTGACATGTCCGTATGTTTTACGCCCTTCAACGGCGAGAGCGGATCCGCAGTCGCGAGACTCGATCCGGCTTCTATATTTTTAAGATCCTTGTACTTGAACTGTATCTCGAGTACTGCCTTTCTGCTCTCCAGGTCTTTTATTAGAAAATCCGCCGCGGCTCTCGCCTCGTCTGTTGTGGCGTCGAGGAAGTTTTTCCGGGCTGTGGAGATCTGTTTCTCCAGTTCGGCGAGGGATCCGGCGGGGATTATGTCGACCTTGACTTTCGGGGATCCTCCACTGCCGCCCGACTCCTTCTCGATGCGGGACTGCAGTCTCGGAAGCGATCTGTTAAGCTCTAACTTGCGTGCGTTGAGTTCCGTCCCGACCTGGTCGTACGTATCGAGTTTCGTTCTTATGTCCTGCAGCTGCTCGTCCGTCATGCGCTCAAGCAGGGTATTCATCACGATCGCATCCTTATATCTCTTCGCTGCTTCCTCCTGCAGCTTGCGTCCCTCGTCCGAGAGTATGCTTTGCGACACCGGACCGTAATTCGTCGCTTGCGTGATGGTGGTCGTATTTTTCGCGGCGATACGTTTGAGTTCTTTCTGATACTCGTTATATTGTTCCCGCATTTTCTTTTTCACATCCTCCCGGGCGGATCCTTTCGCGTCAAGAAGCACGAACCTGTCGAGCATCTCCATCGTGATGTCACCCGGGTTGAGTAAGTTATAAGAGGCCGCAATTTTCTGAGTTGCATCCAGCACGTCCTTCCGGTAAGTGTTCGCGTATTCTTCAAGGTCTGTAACCGCTGTTTTCCATGCACCGATGGCCTTATATCGCTCCTCTTTCGACAGATCCGGATCGTATGCATCCGCACGGGCTTCGGTGATGGACGCCTGCGCCATTTTTGCCGCACGGGAATAGGAGTTCTGCGTGTTCCATAACTGGTCAAGTGCCGCCTGCGCCGCGAATGCCTTCTTATAGATCGCGTCCAGACCGTTCGTGAATGCCGAAAAATCGCCGGTGGCCAATGACTTGAAGAATTGATCGACCGTCCCTTTGGCAGCGCCGATCGAATTATTGAATGCATCTCCGGTCGATTGTACGCTTTGAATTGTCTTGTTCAGCGTCGCACCGGCACCGGCGGCAAGGCCCAGCGCTCCGGCAAACTTCGTCACCATCCCGGATGCCACGCTTCCGATCTGGTTAAAATTAGATACCTGCTGCTTACTCTTTGTAAGTGTATCGTTGAACTGCTTGTCGTTCAGTAGTATTCTGGTAACTAAGTCTGCCATAATTGTCTTTTAATCGCTTCCGCTCTTTTCGCCAATTGCTCTCTTTCTTCATTCGTCACAACCGGAACCTGTTTATCATCGTCCCAGGGAAATTTAACGATGTCAGTAGATTTTATCGTCTTTTTCGAGTTGACCTGCGCGATCAGTTGTGCGATCATCCGGGACATATCCTTAAGATCTCTCCCCCGGTACTGGACGGATCCCAGGTATTCCGCAACCTCGTATGTTTTCATCTTATCGAGTACGTACCCGGGATCCAGTCCACTTTCAACAACAAGAATCTTAAAAGCCTCCCTCCAGCTTATCGCTTTTTTTTTACGTTGTCGTCACCGGTCGCCTCCGCGAGCTGGTTCTCCACATCCAGCTGCTTCGTAGCCCAGCTGATTGCAGCGTTCAGGTCCGACATCGCCACCCCGTCGATGAAGTCGTCCAGCTCGACTCCGCAGTCCGGCGATCCGGCCAGCAGCATCGCATAGACGAAGATCGTCCAGTCCGTCGTGCCCTGCAGGGAGAAGGACTTGTCCGCCATCTTCTCGAAGAGTATGAGCGCACGAATGCCGTAGCGCAACTGATAGCTCTTGTCTCCTAATTTCAGTTCCATATCAAGTGGTTGCTACTGCGGGGGTTAATTTTCCTTTTCCCTTCAGGGAGATACTCATCGTAGCGTTCTGTCCGTCAGCCGCGTTGAGGGTTACTCCGGTAATTATAGCCTTGCCCTTGTAGCCTCCGGCCGTTGGGGGAAGCCACCCGCCTACCGGCACTTCACCGTTCGTGATGTTCGAAGGGATGGCCATATAGACGTCGATAGGTTCCGCCGCCATCCATGCGGCCACCAGCTTGCCGTGAGGATCCTCGACACCTATACCTCCGACGAAGTGCTCGCTCGTTGCATTCCACAGTAATTTTGTCACCTCGGATTCGTCCCATAGCCCGGAATCCTTGCTGCTCGTCCCCTGCGTTTCGGCTTGCAGATCGAGGGTGTGATTCGTCGCATACGCAACAGTCTCCAGTCCGGCGGCGCCGAGATCGAAGAACAACATAATGTCTTTGCCGTTAATAATCATAGTTTTATCAATTTAATACGTTTATAAGAATCTCGAATGTTAATTGTTGTACGTTATAGTTTTCGTCCGCGTCCTCGAGGCTGTCCGCCAGCCTGATATCGTCTATGTTCACACCAGCGATCACTCCTCGCTTGCGCTCCACCGCGTTAATCACCGCCGTGTATATCTGTATCGTCTTGCTGTAACTCTCACTTACGATCAGGACGTCGACGAAGATGGAGTCCTTCCCCCTGCTGTCCTTCTGGTAGGATGGGATAAGCCCCGTCCTGCGATACACGATGAAAGGCTCCGGCACGTC
>CAZVHV010000192.1:0-3648 GCA_964627025.1 uncultured Oscillospiraceae bacterium
TGGAGGCCCTGCGAAAACTCTCGAAAAAACTCGGATGGGACGAGCGGCAGTTTGAGGCGGCGCGCGCTGCGCTGGAGGGTCAATTCCAGCCAACTTTGGCAGCCGTATAATTAGTGGATTTGGATATAGCTATTCTCCCGGACTTGTGGTAGGGTGTGCGGTAATGCCTGGGGAAACCAGGCGAGAAAGGAGGCGAAAACGCTGTGAACACAATGGTTTTGAACATCGAGCGCGGCACGGTGGCGTGGAACTCCTCCCGCACCATGACCGTGATCGATCCCCGGCTCATGGGACCGCCCAAGCTGCGGGTGGCGGCCTATGCCAGAGTTTCAAGCGACAGCGCCGACCAGCTGCACTCGTATATGTCGCAGGTCCGCCACTACACCAAAGTCATCCGTGAGAAAGACGACTGGGAGTATGTCGACATCTATGCCGATGAGGGGCTGACCGGGCTGTCGGCGGACAATCGCCCTGATTTTCAGAGACTGATGGCCGACTGCCGCGCCAGGAAGATTGACCGCATCCTCTGCAAATCGGTGTCCCGCTTCTCCCGCAACCTAACCGACTGTGTAATAGCCATCCGTGAACTGCACATGTTGGGCGTCTCGGTGCTGTTTGAGAAAGAGGGCATTGATACCGCCAAAACGGGCGACGACCTGATCCTGTCCATTCAGAGTATGCGGGCACAGAGAGAATCCATCTCCATCGCCGGCAATATGCGCCATGGAACGCGGATGCGGATGAAAACTGGCGACTTCCTGCCATCCTCCACCCCCTATGGATATACATTGAATCTGGAGGGCAGGACGATGAACATCAACGAGGAACAGGCGGCGGTCGTGCGGCGGATCTATGCCGCCTACCTCTCCGGCAGGGGAATGCAGGATATCGCGGAGCAACTGAATCGGGAGGGCATTCCCAAACGCTTCGGCAAGGACCGCTGGCACCACACCACCATTTTTTACATCCTGACCAACCTGAGCTATACCGGGGACGCCATCTGGCAAAAGACCTACACCACCGACTCCCTCCCTTTTCGACAGGTAAAGAACAGAGGGGAAAAGACACGGTACCATGTCCAAAACGACCACCCCGCCATCATCAGCCACGGAGAGTTTGACCGGGTGCAGGAACTGATGGGGCGGCGGCGGGAAAAGCGCAAAGGCAAGGCGCCGGGCGAATACCTTCTTGCTGGAAAGGTGCTCTGTGGGCAGTGCGGAACCATCCACCGACGCAAGGTGAACAGCGGCAAGGTGTACTGGGTCTGCCGGCAGCATGACTACAGCAAAAGCCGCTGTCCCGCCCCGCAGGTGCCGGAAGCCGAGATCGGCGCCGCCTTCGCCCGGATGTGGGGCAAGCTGCGGCAGCACCGGCAGGAAATCCTCGGCGTCATGCAGGAGCAGCTCCGGGCGCTGGCCGACAGGCGATACCGCCTGAACGACCGGATCACACAAGTAAATAACGAACTGACCTCTCTCTCAGAGCAGGCTCTCGTACTCAAGCGTTGGAACAACAAAGGGTGCGTAGAGCCTACTCTCTTTTTCACCCAAACCCAGGAGATCAACGAAAAGGTGAAGGAACTGCGCGCCCTCAAAATCAGCCTGATGGGACAGGACGACATCAGCGCCATTGTCGACACCCTCGAATCCCTCACAGCCCTGCTGGAATCCGGCCCCGAGTGGCTGGAGGGCATGGATAGCGAGCTGTTTGACGAGCTGGTGGAGGGCGTCACGGTCCTATCGCCGGAGCGGGCGAAGTTCCGGCTCCACTGTGGGCTGGAGCTGACGGAATCTATGGAAAGGGCGGTGCGGTAAATGGCATGGCAGAGAAAAATCCCCTTTGGTTACCGGATGAAAAACGGTGAGATCGCCCCTCACCCCGAAGAAGCCGAAGCCGTAGCGTTCATCTACGACAGCTACATCCAAGGCGAATCCTACCTGCGCATTGCCGCAGCCATGGGCGAGCTGGGTATCCGCTACCACGAAGCCACCCCGGTATGGAATAAGCACATGGTGAAACGGATGCTGGAAAACCCCGTGTATACCGGGCAGAAATCGTATCCAGCCATTCTTTCCTCAAAAACATGGTCCGCCGCCCAGGAGGTTCGCCAGAGCAAAACAAAAGACTGGCAGGGGCAATCCCGCTGCGTCGAACTGCTCAAGCGCCGCATGGTCTGCGCGGAATGCGGAACCCCATTCAATAAAAACACGCCCACCAACACTTCCGGAAACCGCTGGTGGAACTGCGGGAACCCGGAATGCGCCTGCGCCCTGAAGATCCGGGACGGGGCGCTGGAGGAAGCCGTGGCCTCCCTCCTGAACAGGTTGATCACCCAGCCGGAGCTGCTCGACCAACGGGAATCGGGTGGAGTCCCCCTCTCGATGGAAGCCGTCCGGATGCAAAACGAGATCAGCCGGGAACTGAGCAAGACTGAACTCAATCAGGACTACCTGACTGCCCTGATTTTCGCCTGCGCCGCCGAAAAATACGCCATGCTGGACGACTGTGCGGCACGCGGGAAGGCGGCCCGTCTGAAAGCGAAGTTGCAAATGCGGTCACTGCCGTCCGCTTTTGACCCCACACTTTTTGAGGAAGCGGCAGAAGCCCTGCTGGTCAGCGCAAACGGTGCTCTCGCCCTGCGGCTGACCGGGGGCAATATCATAATCCAGCCAGGAAAGGAGCCCACAACATATGCAGACAGCAACCATGAATCGGGTCATCACTGAGATCCCAGCCGCTCCGATACTCAGGGAGCGCGACATCCGCAAGCGGGAGCTTCGGGTGGCGGCCTACTGCCGTGTGTCCACCGACAGCGAGGAACAGATCAACAGCTACGAGTCGCAGATTGAATACTACACCACCATGATCAGCGAGAATCCCAACTGGAAGCTGGCCGGCATTTTCCCCGATAAAGGGCTCTCCGGCACCTCCACCAAAAAGCGGGAGCAGTTCAATAAGATGATACGCAAATGCAGGCAGGGCCGCATTGACCTGATCATCACCAAGTCGGTCTCCCGCTTCTCCCGCAACACGCTGGACTCCCTCAGCCATGTCCGCAAGCTCAAGGCGATAGGGGTCGGGGTGATTTTCGAAAAAGAAGGCATCGACACACTGGAAACGGACGATGAAACCCTGCTGATCATTTTCAGCGCGCTGGCGCAAAATGAGAGCCAGTCCCATTCCAAGAATGTCAGCATGGGCTTCCGGCAGATGTTCAAGGCGGGCAAGGTGCCGTACCACTCTATCCTCGGATACCGGAAAGGGCCTGACGGCAAGCCGGAAATAGACGAGGAACAGGCAAAAATAGTCCGGCGCATTTACCACCGCTACCTCGCTGGCCAGAGCACCGGACAAATCCGCAAGGATCTGGAAACCGACGAAATCCTCACTCTCCGGGGCAAGGCGGAATGGTCGGAGGGCGTGATTCAGCACATGCTCCGAAACGAGCGGTATGCCGGCGACGCCCTGCTGCAAAAGACCTACATCAAGGACGTCCTGACGCATAAAACAGAGAAAAACAATGGGGAGCTGCCCCAATACTACATCCAGAACAACCACCCTGCCATCATCGACCGCGACGTCTGGAACAAGGTACAGGAGGAAATCGCCCGCCGCACCAGCAAGCGCAAGGCGCCTTCCAAAACTACT
>CAZVHV010000193.1:0-3640 GCA_964627025.1 uncultured Oscillospiraceae bacterium
CCAGCGACACCTCGGGCAGGTCCAGCCCCTCGCGCAGGAGGTTGATGCCCACCAGCACGTCGAAGGTGCCCAGCCGCAGGTCGCGCACGATCTCCATGCGCTCGATGGCGCCGATGTCGTGGTGCATGTAGCGCACCTTGATGCCGGCGCCCTGGAGGTAGGCGGTGAGGTCCTCGGCCATGCGCTTGGTGAGGGTGGTGACGAGCACCCGCTCGCCCTTCGCGGCGCGGGCGTTGATCTCGCCGATGAGGTCGTCGATCTGCCCGGTCACCGGGCGGACCTCCACCCGCGGGTCGAGCAGGCCGGTGGGCCGGATGACCTGCTCCACGACCTGGCCCGAGCGGGTGCGCTCGTAGGCCCCCGGCGTCGCCGAGACGTAGACCGCCTGACCCACCCGCGCCTCGAACTCGGCGAAGTTGAGCGGGCGGTTGTCGAAGGCGCAGGGCAGCCGGAAGCCGTAGTCCACCAGCGCGGTCTTGCGCGCCCGGTCCCCGGCGTACATGGCCCGCACCTGGGGCAGGGTGACGTGGCTCTCGTCCACGAACAGCAGGAAATCTTTCGGGAAATAGTCCAGCAGGGTCATGGGCGGCGAGCCGGGCGGCCGGCCCGAGATGACCCGGCTGTAATTTTCGATGCCGCTGCAGTAGCCCAGCTCCTGGATCATTTCGATGTCGTACAGGGTGCGCTGGCGGATGCGCTGGGCCTCGACGAGCTGGTTGTTCCCCTCGAAGAAGGCGACCCGCTCCTCCAGGTCGCGGTAGATCTCCTGCACCGCCGCCGCCATCTTCTCCGGCGTGGAGACATAGTGCGAGGCGGGGTAGACGGCCACGTGGCTGAGCAGCCGCAGCGGCGCGCCGGTGACCACGTTGATCTCGGAAATGCGGTCGATCTCGTCGCCGAAAAACTCGACGCGGATGGCGCGGTCGCGGGCGTAGACGGGGAAGATCTCCACCGTGTCCCCCCGCACGCGGAACATGTTGCGCTCAAAGGCGACGTCGTTGCGCTCGTAGCGGATCTCCACCAGCTTTTTCAGCAGGTCGTCGCGCTTTTTCACCTGGCCGGTGCGCAGCGAGATGACCAGCTGGGCGTAGTCGATGGGGTCGCCCAGGCCGTAGATGCAGGAGACCGAGGAGACCACGATGACGTCCCGCCGCTCGAACAGGGCCGAGGTCGCCGAGTGGCGCAGGCGCTCGATCTCGTCGTTGATGGAGGCGTCCTTTTCAATAAAGGTGTCGGTGTGGGGGAGATAGGCCTCGGGCTGGTAGTAATCGTAATAGGAGACGAAATACTCCACCGCGTTGTCGGGGAAGAACTCCCGGAACTCGGCGCAGAGCTGGGCCGCCAGCGTCTTGTTGTGCGCCAGCACCAGGGCGGGGCGCTGCAGGCGCTCGATGACCTTGGCCATGGTGAAGGTCTTGCCCGAGCCGGTGACGCCGAGCAGGGTCTGCTCGTGCAGGCCGAGCTCCACGCCGCGCGAAAGGGCGTCGATGGCCTCCGGCTGGTCGCCGGCGGGCGTAAAGCTGCTCACGATCTTGAACTGGGACATCCCGCTCCCCTCCCCCGAAAATCACGGCGGGCTCCGCCGCCGGAACAAAACGCCCCCGGCGCATACGCGATACGCCGGGGGCGCGGCGGCAGGACGGGACGCGCCCGCCCTGCTTCATACGCTGCTCTTATTGTAACAGAACGGATGTTCTGATTCAAGCCCTGTTTGCGCGGTCAGCAACACGCGAATGGGGAAAGCAGGCCCAGTTCCCGCAGCGAGATCATGTCGTCGTCCACGACCACCACATGGTCGAACAGCTCCACGCTCACCTTTTCCAGCAGCTCGCTGAGGTAACGGGTGGTGGAGATGTCCTCCTCGGAGGGGCTGGCGATGCCGCTGAGGTGGTTGTGGGCGAGGGCGACCATGGAGGCGTTGAGGGCCAGCGCCGTCTCCACCACCTTGCGTCCGGTGATCTCGGCGCCGCAGGCGCTCCCCTCGCCCAGCTTGCGCACGCCGAGCAGCCGGCCGCCCGCGTCCATGCAGGCGAGGAAGGCCATCTCGTTGCGCGCGGCGAAAAAGTGGGGCAGGAAAATGTCCTTGAGCTCGCGCGGGCTCTGCACCACGCAGCCCGCCTGCTTGCGCGAGAGGCGGTAGCACCGGCCCAGGGCCGGGATGAGCTTGATCAGGACAGCCGTGTATTCCCCGACGCCGGGTACTGTGAGGAGCTGTTCGTGGGTGGCGTCGAACACGCCGGACAGGCTGCCGAAATGGTCGATCAGGGTATGGGCGAGCGGGTTGACGTCCCCCTTGGGGATGGCGTAGAAGAGCAGCAGCTCCAACGCCCGGTGCTCGGAAACACCGGTCAGCCCATTGGCCAGGAATTCGGTACGCACGCGTTTGCGGTGGCCGTCATGGATATACATAGTGAAGCACCATTCTTCCCCGGAAAGGCAGCTATTCCGCACCGTACTCAGCAAGATAGGCCTCCATTTTCTCCTTCATCGCGTCGTCGATATAGACCTTCCCGTCTACGGGACGATTATGCAGGAAGGCGATGATTTCGCGCACGGTGACGATGGGGCAGACGTCGATGCCGTGCTCCCGGCGCAGCTCCTCCAGGGTGGTGCAGGCGCCGGTGCCGCGCTCCATCCGGTCGACCGAGACGATGAGGGCGCGGATGTTCACCTTCGCCACCGACCGGAAAAGGGCGATGGACTCGCGCACGGCGGTGCCGGCGGTCACCACGTCCTCCACGATGACCACGTTGTCCCCGTCCTTGGGCTGGTAGCCCACCATGGAGCCGCCCTCGCCGTGGTCCTTGATCTCCTTGCGGTTGAAGCAGTAGGGGAGGTCGCGGCCGTAGGCGCGGTAGAGGGAGGCGGCGGCCGAGACGGCGAGCGGGATGCCCTTGTAGGCCGGGCCGAACAGGCAGTCGATCCCCTCGGGCAGGTTCTCCTGGATGCAGGCGGCGTAGTAGTCGCCCAGGCGGGAAGCCTGCGCCCCCGTTTTATAGTTCCCCGTATTGATGAAGTACGGCGTCTTGCGCCCGCTCTTGGTGGTAAAGTCCCCGAACGTGAGCACACCCGCGCGTACCATAAAGGTAATAAATTCCTCTTTGTAAGTCATAAAGAAGACTCCTTTTTTCATAATTTTTCCGTAATAATAATTCATACTGATTATAATCTTTCCGGCGCAATACTACAAGCATAAATACGGGGCAAGTATGATTTCTGCGAATTGGGGTATGCTAAGGCGCGATAAGGGAGGCAAAAGCGGTGGATATGACCAACAAAGAATATGCGGAATATGTCGAAGGAAAGGCGAAACGCTCGCCTATGGGAAAAAACCTGATCTGGGCCTTCTGCGTGGGCGGCCTCATCTGCGTGATCGGGCAGGGGCTCTTCGCGCTCTACCGCCGCGCCGGCCTGGGCGAGAACGAGGCGTCCGCGGGCGTCTCCATCACCCTGATCGTGGCGGCGGCTTTCCTCACCGGAACGGGCGTGTTCGACAAGGTCGCCAAGCGGGCGGGCGCGGGGACCCTGGTGCCCATCACCGGGTTCGCCAACGCCATGGTCTCGCCCGCCCTGGAATTCAAAAGCGATGATAGAGTTATAATAGGGACAAGTCAGAAACACCACGAAATCAAGGTGGATG
>CAZVHV010000194.1:0-3576 GCA_964627025.1 uncultured Oscillospiraceae bacterium
GTTCCACCAGGCGTTGCGGCATTTGTCACAGCAAAAGCGTTTTTTCTTCTGCTTTTCAATCTGACGGATAGGCCGCCCGCAGTTCTCACAATAGGTCGTCTCGCCTGTATATGTCAGGGCAGGTTCAACAGAGGAATTGCTGCTGATATCGTTCCTGCGGCAGAAGGATTTTACAGTATTCAGCGATATGCCAAGCGACTTGGCAATTTTCCCGTATCCGTTTCCGGCCGCGCGGAGTTTTATGATTTGTGCTTTCTGATGATCGGTCATCATCCTTCGGCTCCTTCCAAGGGAGCGGTCTTGTTGTATCTCCCTCACTGGCTACCGAAAAATTCAACCCCATCGTTATGGCACATAAAAAACAGCCCGCAGGCTCTCCGAAGAGATGCCTGTGGGTCGTTTTGTCAAATAAAAACCAGTTTTAAACGACAGTAAGTGTTGTATTACTGGTGTGATTTGTGTCACCGATTGGCAGCCATTTGTAACAATGTCTGCACATTACTTGGCATATTAAAGACCTCCTTTACGTTTAGATGGATTACAGTCTCAGGGCAAAACTCTATTGACAAGTCGGCTATTCTGTGTTACTATATAGTAGTAATAAGTAATGCAGAATATCAGCTATACAGAATAGCAAGGGGTGATTATGCTGGAAAACCTAACGGAAATGCTCAAAGGTGTGCTTGAGGGCTGCGTACTTGAAATTATAAGCCGCGGTGAAACCTATGGTTACGAGATTACGCGGCGGCTGAACGACCTCGGTTTCACGGACGTTGTGGAAGGAACGGTGTACACCATTCTGGTGAGGCTTGAAAAGAACGGACTCGTAGACATCGAAAAAAAGCCCTCCGACATGGGACCGCCGCGAAAATTCTTTGCGCTCAACGACGCAGGGCATGAAGAGCTGCGAAAGTTCTGGGAAAAATGGGAATTCATCGCGTCGAAAATCAACGAGTTAGAGGAGAGGAAACAATGAATTTTTGGGAAATGATCACAGGCAGCGATATGACGAAAGAACTGAAAGCTTTTGAATTGCGGGCTAAAAAGCTGCCTCCAGATTATCAGGCGGCATGGGAAAAAATAAAGACTAATCTTTGGCCGCACTCGGATTTCACCGGCCGCAACCTTATGCCCATTCTTGACGGTGTGCTCGGCCTGCTCGAAGAAGCAGCGGCGGACGGTCAGAGTGTCAGGGAGGTTTTAGGTGACGATATCAAAGGTTTCTGTTCAGCTCTGGCCGGTGAAGAAGGAGCAAGGTCTTTTCGCGACAAGTGGCGCGAGCAGCTCAACGATAATATTGCTAAGAAATTAGGGAAATAGGAGGACACCATGAGCATACAGGATATTATCGAAGGCAAAAAAGAGTGGCGGGCCCATATGGCGCGTGTCAAAGCGCTCCCGCAGGATTATCAGATTGTTTATAAAGAAATTCAAAAATATCTCTTTAAAGTCGGCCCTGTTGAACTGACCGAAGGTACGGGTCTCCTCTCAGGAATTGTCGATCTTTTTGAAGAGGGCGCGGCGTTGGGAAAAAACGTACTTGAAGTAACGGGCAGTGACGTAGCGGCTTTCTGCGATGATTTAATCAAGGATTCAAAAACTTATGCCGACATTTATCAGGAATCTGTTGACCGGGAAGTGAGCAAGGCCATGAAAAAGGTCACAAATAGAAAAGAGGGCTATCGGGATGGAAAAAGCAATTGAAGCGAAAGGTCTGCGAAAGTCTTTCAAAGACACGGAAATCCTAAAAGGTGTCGATTTTGAAGTGAATCAGGGTGAAATATTCGCCCTGCTCGGTTCTAACGGCGCGGGCAAGACGACGATTGTCAAAATTCTCACCACACTGCTGAAACCGGACGGCGGGACCGCCGCCGTAAACGGCTTCGACGTTTTGGCAAAGCCTGACTGTGTGCGGCAGTCGATCAGTCTGACCGGGCAGTTTGCCGCCGTGGACGAAATCCTGACCGGACGGGAAAATCTGATTATGATTGCCAGACTGTGGCACCTCGCCAATTCGCGTCAGGTTGCGGCCGATTTACTGAGTAGGTTTGGCCTGAGCGACGCCGCCGACCGCAGGGTTTCCACTTATTCGGGCGGTATGCGCCGCAGGCTCGACATTGCCATGAGCCTGATTGGGAAACCGCAGGTTATTTTTCTCGACGAGCCGACTACCGGTCTTGACCCGGAGGCGCGTATCGAGGTTTGGAAGACGGTTAAAGAGCTTGCTGACGGCGGCACGACGGTGTTTTTGACCACGCAATATTTGGAGGAAGCCGAGCAGCTTGCCGACCGTATCGCTATTTTGCATGAGGGCAGGATTATCGTGAGCGGTACGCTTGAAGAACTGAAAAAGCGGTTCCCGCCCGCGAAGGTGGAGTATGTGGAAAAGCAACCGACGCTCGAGGAAATCTTCCTCGCAATCGTCGGCAAGAAGGAGGGGAATTGACAATGAGCAAACACTTTTTCAGTGACTTAGGTGTGATGCTCGGACGTTCCATGCGCCATATTACCCGCAGCATGGACACCATCATCACGGTCTGCCTCACGCCGATCGCAATGATGCTGCTGTTCGTCTACGTGCTCGGCGGCGCGATTCAGGCCGGCACGGACAACTATGTAAATTATCTGCTGCCCGGCATCCTGCTGATGGCCATCGCGAGCGGCATCTCCTACACGGCTTTTCGCCTGTTTACGGATATGCAGAGCGGCATCTTCGAGCGGTTCCACTCCATGCCGATCGCGCGTTCCGCCGCTCTGTGGGGGCATGTGCTGACATCCCTGATATCCAACGCGATTTCGGTCGTCGTCATCATTCTCGTGGCGCTCGTGATGGGCTTTCGCTCCCCGGCGGGAGTATTGCCATGGCTTGCCGTAGTCGGGATCCTCGCGCTTGTGATACTGGCCCTGACCTGGATCGCGGTGATCCCCGGGCTGACCGCAAAATCGGTGGACGGCGCGAGCGCTTTTTCCTATCCGCTGATCTTCCTGCCGTTCATCAGCTCGGCGTTTGTGCCGACCGAATCGATGCCGGGGCCCGTCCGCGCCTTTGCCGAAAACCAGCCGGTGACCTCGATCGTGGACGCCATCCGCGCGTTATTGTCTAATCAGCCTGTCGGCAATGACATTTGGGTCGCGCTCGCGTGGTGCGTGGGTATTCTCATTGTCGCGTATGTTTTCGCAATGCTGATTTATAAACGAAAAGCAGCATAACAATTGGATCGATAAGCAATGTATATTGGAGGATTTGATGACCAAGGCCCGATATTTTATTGGCCGGATAGTCCATTGAAGCCTATTTTCAGCTATCTACATCTTTCCATGGTCAGAGCAATCCGCCGGAAAGCCAGCCCAGTTTCGACTCATGTGCGTAAAAATAAGGAAATCATCGTACTCAAGCGGGGGTCCCTAAACCCTTAGATGCAACAATAAGGCACCCAACATTTAAATTGATGCCGGGTGCCCTACCTTTCAAACGCCGATTTTGCTCGGGAATCTCTGTGTCATAAAAACGCCTTGAAGCGCTCAATCCTTTTCGTCAGCATAAAGCTGTCCGCACCCGGCACCGATGTCAGAACC
>CAZVHV010000195.1:0-3569 GCA_964627025.1 uncultured Oscillospiraceae bacterium
GACGATACGGACAGATGGGTGACGCTGAGCGAGGCCAAGGCGTATACGGACACCTTCACCGTGTACTACGACCATACGCTTACCACCGGAGCCCAGGTGCGCGTCATTATCGCGAATTAAATAAGCGGTACGACCTTCCGGGCTGAAAACCAGGAAAAGAGCGCGCCCTTGTCCCTCAAAACGCAAAAGACGGGCTATCGGCTTAAAGCCGATAGCCCGTCTTTTTTGATGGATTCAGGTCTGGATGACGAACGCCGATTTGGGCGCGCCGCATCTGGGACACTTCCAGTCGGGGGGGAGGAACTCAAAGGGACCCTCGGAACCGTCATAGACATAACCGCATACGGAACAGACGTATTTGGGTCCAGCGGGGCCGCCCTCCTCCGGGGGGATGGTATGCCCGGGTGCGTTCTTCGGGATGCCGCCCTTTTTCACCATCTGATAATAGGCATAGGTCATGGGGGTCACCTGATCGCCCAGCCGGTCGGCTTCGAAGACTTCCAGAATGAACAGCGTGGCATGGTCCAGTTCGATGAACTCCTTCACCCTGCATTCAAACCAGCCGCAGATGCCGTCCTCCAGGACGGGGAGATTGTCCGCGGTGGGGACGTAGGTGAGATTCGCGAACTTGTCCGTATCCCTGCCCGATTGGAAGCCGAACGTCTGGATGACATCCATGGAGGCGCTCTGGGACAGGACATTGACCGAAGCCAGTTTGGATTCCTTCAGGACGCTGTTGGTATAGTTTTCGTGACTTACACTGACCGACAGCAGAGCCGGCTCCTTGTTGACCTGAACGACCGTGTTGACGATGCAGCCGGTGGGCTTGCCGTCTTTGACCGTTCCCAGAAGGAACATGCCATAAGTCAGGTCATGAAAAGCGGAAAGATTCATACCGTTATAACGCTCCTTTTAAACCTTCAAAGCATGACAGTGCCCGGCTGCCGTTTGCGTGGGGGAGATCAGAAATACTTCTTCACACCCGCGGTCGCCAGGGAGGCGTCGGCGCTGATGGTAAGTGTGAACTTCAGCGAGTTGCTCTCCGAGAAGGAATCGAGCCAGTCCAGGAAATTCTCCACGGTGGGATCGCTTGCATCGGAGGGGACGACTTTGCACAGGCTGTCGATGAAGAAGTGCGTAATATCAAAATTGCCGGCATACATGCCGCTGATAAAACCCTTCAGAAAATCGAAGTTGTTCATGGCATAGTTGCTGGCTTCCACCAGGCGAATCTTGGAATTGATATCGTAAGTCAGCTTGGAGCCGCGCTCGATGCAGACTACATTGCCATTTTCACTCTTTACCGCGCCATTGATCATTTCGATCATCTGTTTTGTTTTGCCGGAACCCTTAACACCCATGATTACGCGAACCATTGTAATCACTCCCTTTTTTATGTACCGGAGGAGTCTCCGGCTTACGTCCTATGTTACCATTTTCGAGCAGCAATTTCAACCGCTTTGCGTGAGTTTATGAAAAGTTCATGAGCCGGACAGACGCTGCTCCAAAACTGCGCGCTGCTGTTCATAGCCCGGTTTTCCGAGAAGGGCGAACATATTCTTCTTGTAGGCCTCCACGCCGGGCTGGTCGAAGGGGTTGACGCCCAGCAGATAGCCGGACAGGCCGCAGGCAAATTCAAAGAAGTAGATCAGCCATCCGGCCGAGGTCTCCGTCCGGTCCGGGGCCTCGAGGATGAGGTTGGGGACGCCGCCGTCCACGTGGGCGAGCAGGGTGCCGCGCATGGCCTGTTCGTTCACAAAGCGGAGGTCTCTGCCCGCCAGAAAGTTCAGACCGTCGCCATCCTGCGGGTCGGATGGGATGGCCACCGTGCCGCGCGGCGCATCGAACCGCACGACCGTTTCGAGCAGATGACGCTGCCCGTCCTGAATGTACTGCCCCATGGAGTGGAGGTCGGCGGTGAATTCCACGCTCGCGGGGAAGAGGCCCTTGCCGTCCTTGCCCTCGCTCTCGCCGTAAAGCTGTTTCCACCACTCGGCGAAGAAGCGGAACGACGGCTCGTAGCACGCCAGCAGCTCGATGCGTTTCCCGCTCTCATAGAGCGCGTGGCGCGCGGCGGCGTACCGCCAGGCGATGTTCTCCGTTCCGGGAAGGAACAGCGCGTCCATGGCCGCGCGGGCGCCCGCCATCAGGGCGTCGAGATCGATGCCCGCCACGGCGATGGGGAGGAGCCCCACGGCGGTGAGCACGGAATATCTTCCGCCCACGTCGTCCGGCACCACAAAGGTCTCATAGCCCTCGGCGTCCGCCAGCGACTTGAGGGCTCCGCGGGCCTTGTCGGTGGTGGCGTAGATCCGCCCGCGGGCGCCCTCCCTGCCGTATTTTTCTTCCAGGAGGGTTTTAAAAATGCGGAAAGCCACGGCGGGCTCGGTGGTCGTGCCCGACTTGGAGATCACGTTGATGGAGAAATCCTTGTCCCGCACAAGCGCCGCGATCTCCGCGACGGCGTCGGTCGACAGGGTGTTCCCGGCAAAGAAGACCTGGGGATTTCCCTCCGGATGGAGGTTGTAGTTGGGTGAACGCAGCAGCTCCACCACCGCGCGGGCGCCCAGATAGGAACCGCCGATGCCGATGACGACCAGAGCCTCGGAATCCTGCCGGATGCGTGCCGCGGCCGCTTTGATCCGCGCGAATTCTTCCTTGTCGTAGTCCTTCGGCAGGTGGACCCAGCCGGTAAATTCTCCGCCCGGACCGTTGCCCTTTTCCAGCATGGCATGCGCGCTCTGCAGCGCAGATACCCGCTCATCCAGCCAGTCCTGGGGTAAAAATCCCTTCAAATTGGATAAGTCAAGTTTCAGCATTGCGCACTCCTCCTTTGTTGCGTGCTTTCTGTCTTGAGTATAGCACAGACGGGAGGAGTTTTACAGAAAAACAAACACAAAGTTTCCAAAATTTTCTGTATGCGAGGGCGCAAAAAAACGGAGGCGGGACCGGCCCGCCTCCGTTTCAAAGGTCTTCAGTTTTTCAGGCTATGCATGGGCGCGGGGATGCGTCCGCCGCGGTGGACGAAGTCCGCGCTGGCGTAGGGATGCACGGGGATGACCGGCGCGGAGCCCAGCAGCCCGCCGAACTCCACCGTGTCGCCCACGGTTTTGCCGGGGACGGGGATCAGGCGTACCGCGGTGGTCTTGGTGTTGACCATGCCGATGGCCGCCTCGTCGGCGATGATGGCGGAAATGGTCTCGGCGGTGGTATCGCCGGGAATGGCGATCATGTCCAGACCAACCGAGCAGACGCAGGTCATGGCCTCCAGCTTATCCAGCGTCAGGGCGCCGGAAGCCGCGGCGGCGATCATGCCTTCGTCCTCGCTGACGGGAATGAAGGAGCCGGAAAGCCCGCCCACGTGGGAGGAGGCCATGACGCCGCCCTTCTTGACCGCGTCGTTAAGGAGGGCCAGCGCCGCGGTGGTGCCGTGCGTGCCGCACGCCTCCAGCCCCATCTCCTCCAGGATCCGGGCCACCGAGTCTCCGATGGCGGGCGTCGGGGCAAGGGAGAGGTCCACGATGCCGAAGGGAACGTCCAGCCGGCGGCTGGCTTCCTGGGCGACGAGC
>CAZVHV010000196.1:0-3555 GCA_964627025.1 uncultured Oscillospiraceae bacterium
GGCCGTCCGGATCGCCCGCCTCGCCAGAGAAGTTGGGTGCGGGGATTTTATCAAGATCGAGGTCATCCGAGATACGAAGTATCTGCTGCCAGACAATCAGGAGACCATCCGGGCCACCGAACTGCTGGCAAAGGAAGGCTTTGTCGTGATGCCCTATATGTATCCCGACCTGAACGCCGCCCGCGACCTGGCCAATGCCGGGGCCGCCGCCATCATGCCGCTGGGTGCGCCCATCGGCTCCAACAAGGGACTGTGTACGAAGGATTTCATTCAGATCATTTTGGATGAGATCGACCTTCCCGTCATCGTGGACGCCGGTATCGGCAGGCCCTCCCAGGCCTGCGAAGCCATGGAGATGGGCGCCGCGGCGGTCATGGCCAACACCGCGATCGCAACGGCGGGCGATATCCCCGCCATGGCGGGGGCTTTCCGGCAGGCGATCGAAGCCGGCCGGGCGGCCTATCTCTCCGGACTGGGCCGCGTCATGGAGCGGGGGGCCTCGGCCTCCTCGCCGCTGACCGGCTTTTTAGAAGGATAGGAGGGAGATCGCATGGAAGAAATTTTGCATCGGGAAGGCCGAACCGACCATATGGCGTATCTGCCGGACATGGAGATTCTGGAGGAATCCACGATCCTGGAGGAAGTGATCGCCCGGATGGAGGCCTATGATTACGACAGCTATACGGCGGAAGACGTAATGCGGGCCCTGCGCGCCGACTCGCGTACACCGGAAGATTTCGCGGCCCTGCTCTCTCCGGCCGCCGCCCCGTTTCTGGAAGAGATGGCGCAGCGGGCGAGGCTGGAGACCAGAAAACATTTCGGCAATTCCATCTATCTTTTTACGCCGCTGTATCTGTCGAATTACTGCGAGAATCACTGCATTTACTGCGGCTTCAACTGCCATAACGCCATCAAACGCGCCAAACTGAACGCGGAAGAAATGGAAAAAGAGATGCGGGCCATCGCGGAAACAGGGCTGGAAGAGATCCTGCTGCTGACCGGAGAAAGCCGGAAAATGTCCGATGTGCACTACATAGGCGAAGCGTGCAAAATCGCCCGGAAGTATTTTAAAGTGGTGGGACTTGAGGTCTACCCCATGAACACGGAGGAGTATGCCTACCTGCATGCCTGCGGCGCGGACTTCGTCACGGTGTTTCAGGAGACCTACAATTCCGACAAGTATGAGACGCTGCACCTTGCGGGCCATAAAAGAGTCTTCCCCTACCGGGCCAACGCACAGGAGCGGGCGCTGCGCAGCGGGATGCGGGGGGTCGGCTTCGCGGCCCTTCTGGGACTGGATGATTTCAGAAAGGACGCCTTCGCCACCGGTATGCACGCCTATCTGCTGCAGCGGAACTATCCGCACGCGGAGATCGCCTTCTCCTGCCCGCGGCTCCGCCCGATCATCAACAATGACAAAATCCATCCGAAGGACGTGCACGAGCCGCAGCTACTGCAGGTGATTACGGCATACCGTCTGTTCATGCCGTTTGCCAGCATCACCATCTCCACGCGGGAGCGCGCGGGATTCCGCAATCATGTCATCGGCATCGCCGCAACCAAGATCTCCGCGGGCGTCAGCACCGGGATCGGCAGCCACCAGGAGGAGGATGCGGAAAAGGGCGACGCGCAGTTTGAGATCGCCGACACGAGGTCGGTCGCTGAGATCTACGGCGCCATCGAGGAGTTCGGCCTGCAGCCGGTGATGAGCGATTATGTCTTCGTTTAAAATTTTCGCCGTTTCGGATCGGAAGCTCTGCGGCGGACGCTTTCTGGAGCAGATTGAGAAAATCGCGGAAGCGAAGCCCTCCGGGATCATCCTGCGGGAAAAGGACCTTCCAGAGGAGGAGTATGAGGCGCTCGCGCGAAAGGTGATGGAGCTTTGCGAACGCCATGCGGTGGAGTGTATCCTGCATACCTTTACCGGCGCCGCAAGCCGCCTGGGCTGCCGGGCGATCCAGCTTCCGCTCCCCATTTTGCGGCGGCGGACGGACGGCTTGGCGCGGTTCGATCAGATCGGCACATCGGCCCATTCGCCGGAAGAAGCCGCCGAGGCCGAACGGCTGGGGGCATCCTATGTCATAGCCGGGCATGTCTTTGCGACTGACTGCAAAAAAGACCTTGCGCCCAGGGGGCTCTCCTTTTTAAAAGCTGTGCGGGAGGCCGCCGGCGTGCCGGTCTATGCCATCGGCGGGATCGGGCCGGAAAACGTGAGGGAGATCGCCGCCTCGGGAGCGGACGGAGTCTGTATCATGTCCGGCCTGATGAGATCGCGGGATCCGGCGGACGATCTCTCCAGGCTCGCAGGTCAGATCGGAGCATAAAAAGAAAGCCGCCGAATTCGGCGGCTTTCTTTTTTCTGTGTATTACTTGAGGACCTTTGAAATGGCCTTAAACGCGGGCGTGCCCGCCTGCTGCATGAGGTCGAACACGGCGCCTTCGGCCGTGATGACCACCGCGCCCATGCCGGCCATGAGCTGCAGGCCGCTTTTGTAGTTCGTGGTGAAACGGGAGCAGATCGCGTCCTGAACGGGGAAGACCTGGAACCCGTGGTCCAGAAGGGTGCGGACCGTTTGATACACGCAGACGTGGGTCTCGGTCCCGCAGACCAGGACCGTCCGGCGGCCTGTCGCGGCCAGAAGCTCCAGCAGCCCTTCGCCGCAGGCGTTGAAATGCGTCTTTTCCATTCCCTTGAAGTCGGCGGGCAGAGCTTTTGCGACCTCGTCCACGGTGCGGCCCAGCCCCTTGGGATACTGCTCGGTGACGATGACCGGCAGGTGGAACTGCTTGGCGGCTTCCAGCAGCAGCTCTGTGTTTTTGTAGACCTGATCCCGGTGATCCATCGCCGACATCAGCTTTTCCTGGACATCGATGATCAGCAGGACCGTATCGTCCGCCTGAATCTGAAAACGCTCCATCATAAGTTCCTTTCTGTACTAAGCCGCCCGCCGCCCGTGCAGGGCGGCACATCCGGCGTTGATCGAATCATCTTTTTCTATTCTAAAAGAAAAGATCGTGCGATGTCAAGCGGCTCAGTTGAGAAAATCCTTGAGTTTTTTGGAGCGGCTGGGGTGGCGGAGCTTGCGCAGGGCCTTGGCTTCGATCTGGCGGATGCGCTCGCGCGTCACGTTGAATTCCTTTCCGACTTCTTCCAGGGTCCGCGTCCGGCCGTCCTCGATGCCGAAGCGCAGCTTCAGCACTTTTTCCTCCCGGGGAGTCAGGGTGCCCAGCACGTCCACCAGCTGTTCCTTGAGCAGAGCGAAGGAAGCGGCCTCGGACGGCTCGGAGGCATCCTCGTCGGGAATGAAGTCGCCCAGATGGGAATCCTCCTCCTCGCCGATGGGGGTCTCGAGAGAGACGGGCTCCTGCGCGATCTTCAGGATCTCGCGCACCTTGTCCACGGGCATGCTCATCTCCTCGGCGATCTCCTCGGGGGAGGGGTCGTGTCCCAGCTCCTGCAGGAGCTGGCGGGAAACGCGGATTACCTTGTTGATGGTCTCGACCATATGGACAGGGATACGGATGGTGCGAGCCTGATCGGCGATCGCCCGGGTC
>CAZVHV010000197.1:0-3520 GCA_964627025.1 uncultured Oscillospiraceae bacterium
CCTCGGGACCTCGGGCCGGCCCGCCGCCTCCGCGGCCCTGCCCCTCTCCTTCCTCCTGGTTTTTGCGGGGAGCGCCGCCGCCTATTTCTGCTACACCCTGTTCCTCCCCGCCCAGTATCTCCTGGCCCGCGACCCGAACGCCCCGCTCTCCGCCGTCCTCTCGGCCGGCCGCACCGTCCTGCGGGGCACGCGGGGGAACTACTTCCTCTTCCGGCTCTCCTTCCTCCTCTGGTTCGCGGGGGTCAACGCCACCTACGGCGCGATGGCCCTCTACGTGCTGCCCTATTTCGAGCTCGCCAATCTGCTCTACCTGCAGGCCGCGGCGCCCGCGGCGCCGCCGGACGGCCGCGTCCTGCTGTGATTTCGGACAACAAAAAAACAGAGGGCCGTCGCCCTCTGTTTTTTTCGTCTATCTGTCGGCCGCGCCGCAGTCTTCCTGCCGGCTGTTCCGCCGGAAGACATGCTACTTTTCCGCCTTCGTGATGGTCTCGTTGATGAGCCGGAAGTGCTCCTTCATCGCCTCCTGGACCTGCTTTTTGTTCCTGCGGCTCAGGCCCTTCACGATGCGCTCGTGGACCTGCTGCAGCGGCTGGCGGTTGCCGCGGCTGGTGATGATCTTCCCCCGCATGTCGCAGATGAAGATGTCGATCACGTCGGACAGGACGTCGAGGATCTGGAAGATCAGGACGTTCTGCGAGGCCTGCGCGATGATGTAGTGGAGCTTTTTGTCCATGGCGGCGCAGTAGACCTCGTCGGAGCTGGACTTCAGCTCGTGCAGGATGGTCTCCAGCTCCTCGATCTGCTCGTCGGTGATCCGGTCGGCCGCGAGCCCCGCCGCCTTGATCTCGATCGCCTCCCGCAGCTCGCTGAGCTGCTGGTAGCTGATCTCGTCGAGCAGGAACATCATGGTCATGGACTCGATCATATTTTTCCTGAAATTGCAGGAGATATAGTTCCCGGCGCCGTGCGCGCTGGTGACGACGCCCATGATCTCCAGGGTGCGCAGCGCCTCGCGCACCGAGTTGCGCCCGACCCCCAGGGTCTCGGCCAGCTCGCGCTCGGGCGGCAGCTTCTCCCCCCGCTGCAGCTCCCCGTTGATGATCTTCCGTTTAATATAGTACAGCACGTTCTCGTACGCTTTCGACTGGGTATCCATGCTCATTTCGCGTTCTATCTCCATCTGCCGAAATTTTGATCCCGCGGCGGCAGGCTACCCCTATCATACTTGATGCCGAAGCGGTTTTCAATGCCCAATCGCGCGCGGGCCGCAAAACCCCCTCCGTCCCGCCGGTCCGCGGGCGGCCGATCTGCAAGTTTTCCCGGCGGCCCTGCACCGCCGCGGGGAAACATATTGACACTTTTTATTTCCGTGTTATACTTAAAAAGTGAGTAAGGTTGCTTTGTTTCTTGGCAGAGCACCTTTTTATTTTGGAGGTGCCCGATGATCAGGCTGGTCGACGTACATAAGAGTTTTGGAAATCTTGAGGTGCTGAAGGGGATCAACCTGCATGTGAAGGAAGGCGAGAAGCTGGTCATCATCGGTCCCAGCGGCTCGGGCAAGAGCACGCTGATCCGCCTGATGAACTATCTCGAGGAGCCGACATCGGGCGAGGTCTATGTGCACGGCCACCTGATGAGCCACAGCCACCGGGCCTTCATCAACAAGGTCCACTCCTCCATGGTCTTCCAGCAGTTCAACCTCTACCCCCATCTGACCGTGCTGGACAACCTGACCCTGGCCCCCCGCAAGCTGAAAAAGGTCCCCCGCAGGGAGGCCGAGGAGCTGGCCATGCACTACCTCACGCGGGTGGGGCTGGCGCACAAGGCCCAGGTCTATCCCACCACCCTCTCGGGCGGCCAGCAGCAGCGCATCGCCATCGCCCGGGCGCTGACCATGCAGAACCGCATCATCCTCTTCGACGAGCCCACCTCCGCCCTCGATCCCGAGATGGTCCAGGAGGTGCTCGACGTGATGACCGAGCTCTCCAAGGAGCGCAGCTTCACCATGGTGGTGGTCACCCACGAGATGGGCTTTGCCCGCGAGGTGGCCGACCGGGTGATCTTTCTGGACGGCGGCGTGATCCTGGAGGAGGGCTCGCCCGAACACTTCTTCACCCATCCGCAGAACGAGCGGTGCAGGGCCTTCCTCAGCAAGATCATCCGCTGAGCCTTCCCGCCTTATTCCGGACCAACGAACTGTTGATCATATTTGCAAGGAGGAAAAAACGAAATGAAAAAAGCGCTCACTCTTTTTCTGGCCGGCATCATGCTGTGCTCCTGCCTGGTCGGCCTGACCGGCTGCGGCAGCTCCAGCTCCGCTCCCGCCGCCACCCAGTCGGCCTCCAAGGGCCCCCTGAAGGTCGGCGTCAAGAACAACGTGGTCGGCTTCGGCTACCAGGACCCCCTGACCAACGAATACTCCGGCATGGAGGTCGATCTCGCCAACAAGATCGCCGAGGCGCTGGGCTATGACGGCGTGGAGTTCACCGCCGTGACCGCCGCCACCCGCACCGAGCTGCTCGACGCCGGCACCATCGACTGCGTGCTCGCCACCTTCACCATCACCGACGCCCGCAAGGAGTCCTGGGACTTCTCCACCCCGTACTACACCGACGCCGTGACCGTCCTGGTGGAGAAGGCCTCCGGCATCACCACCCTGGCCGATCTGGTCGGCAAGAACGTGGGCGTTTCCACCAGCTCCACCTCCGCCAAGGCCCTGGCCGTCGCCATGGCCGACGCCGGCCTGATCCCGTCCTTCGACACCGCCGCCGACTTCGTGCCCGCCACCTTCAACGGCGGCGTGAAGTTCACCGAGTTCACCGACTATCCCTCCATCTCCAGCGCCCTGACCGCGGGCACCGTCGATGCCTTTTGCGTGGACAAGTCCATCCTCGCGACCTATATGAGCGATGACCGCGCCTATATCAAGGACGAGTTCTCGCCCCAGGAGTACGGCGTCGCCACCAAGAAGGGCTCCGCCCTCTCCGGCCAGATCGACACCCTCATCCAGGGCTGGCTGAATGACGGCACCATCCCCGCCCTCATCACCAAATACGGCCTGGATTAATCCGCCGTCCGATTACACGTTCCAGCCGTCAGCACGGCGCGCGCCGCGCGCCGTGCTGACGCTATACTTTGCAGCAAAAGGAGTTTTTGACGATGTTCGAGCCCGCATCCTGGGCCGCCCTCTTCCGAGACTACCGGGTTTTTGCGAACGGACTGTTCGCCACAGTCGAAATGGCGCTGGTCGGCTTCGTGCTCGCCTTTCTCCTGGGTGTGACCTTCGGCCTGTTCGCGACCTGCGGCAAAAAGCCCTTGATGATCCTCAACCGGATCTATGTGGAGTTCTTCCAGAACACCCCGCTGATGCTGCAGGCCCTTTTCCTGTTCTACGCGCTGACCTTCTCGGGCCACCGGGGCCTTTCCCCGCTGGTCGCCGGCATGATCGCCCTGGGCCTCTACCACGGCGCCTATTTCTCCGAGGTCATCCGCGCGGGCATCGAGGCGGTGCCCGCCGGCC
>CAZVHV010000198.1:0-3482 GCA_964627025.1 uncultured Oscillospiraceae bacterium
CCGTTACTATCTTCAACAGTTGCACGTCTTACAATTATTCGTTTAGTGTTGGTCACGTTGATCTCCTCCACCGTGTTCTGGTGCTTGCCCACGATGATGGCGTTGTCGTTCTGCCAGAGCATGAGATAGGTCCTGTCCCGGGGCAGGCTGTCGAAGACATACTGCTCCAGCGCGAGATTGAAGGTCGGGTCGGTGGAGGCGCTCTCCAGATAAACCGTCGGCATGCGGCAGGCTCCTTCCGTTCTTGGATATCTCCATTGTACCCGTTTTCCGCGCGTTTGTCACGCGGAAAGGAAGGGGCGTCACCGCGGGCCGGACGCCGGGAAAATGGAAATGGCCGTTCGTCCGTATTTTTTGCGGATCTCGTCGACCGCCCGCTCCAGCTTCTCCCGCTTTTCGCGCCTGGGAGCCGCGTCAGCGGCAAAAAGGTCGAGCTGTTCGCCCGCCTCCTCTGCGGGCACGAGGCCCAGCGCGGTGACGGTGAGGGCGCGGATGGGGGCGCCGGGGTTCCAGGAGGCCGCGATCAGCGCCAGCGCCGCGGCCGAGAGATCGCGCGAGACGCAGGTCGGCGCGCAGAGCTTCTTCCGGCGGCAGAGGTCCTGGAACTGCGGGTCCCGGATGGTCACCTGCACGGCGGTGCATTTGAGCGCGTGCTTCCGCAGGCGCGCGGCCACGCCGTCCGTCAGGAGGAACACGCCGCTGCGCACCTCCTCCGGACCCAGCAGGTCGCGGGGAAAGGTGAGTCCGCTGCCCACCGACTTGGGGAGCAGGCGGGCGTCGAGCGGGAGGACGGGGCTGTGCTCCAGCCCGTTGGCGTAGTCGTGCAGCTGCGCCCCGTGCCTGCCGAGCAGGGCGGCCAGCGCCTCGCGGTCGAACGCGGCGAGCTGTCCGATGGTGCGGACCCCGTACTCCGCGAGGAGAGCGACCGCGGTCCGCCCGGCAAAGAGCAGGTCCCCCACCGGCAGGGGCCAGACGACGTCGCGGAAGTTCTCCCGCGTGATGACCGTGGTGGCGTCCGGCTTTTTGTAATCGCTGCCCAGCTTGGCGAATATTTTATTGAAGGAGACCCCGACCGACAGGGTGAGGCCCAGTTCCCCGCGCACCGTGCGGCGGATGTCGTCCGCGATGTCCGGACCGCTGCCGCCGAAGAGGTGCATGCTGCCCGTGATGTCCAGCCAGCTCTCGTCGATGCCGAAGGGCTCGACAAGATCGGTGTAGCGCCCGTAGACCGCGTTCACCAGCCGGGAAAAGCGGACGTATTTTTCGTGGTGCGCGGGCAGCAGGACCAGGCCGGGGCATTTCCGCCGCGCCTGCCACACCGTTTCGGCCGTTTGGACCCCGAAAGCCTTGGCCGGTTCGTTCTTGGCCAGAATGACGCCGTGGCGCAGGGCGGGATCGCCGCACACCGCCACGGGCGCGCCGCGGAGTTCCGGGTGCTCCAGAAGCTCCACCGAGGCGAAAAACCCGTTCAGGTCGCAGTGCAGGATGGTCCTGTCCACCGAAGTCCTCCTTTCTGTCCGGGGGCGCCGCTTCTTTTCTGCTATTATACCCGTGCCGGGCGCGAAAGTCAAACATTTGTTCTACTGTGCCGGCCGGAAAAAGCGCCCGCGGCACAGAAAGGCGGCGGGCGCTGAAACGACAGGGTCAATAGAGGGAGCGGGAAAAATCGGGCTTGGACGAGGGGCGGACGCGCCGGGAGAAGGACTGCTGGGCGCGTTCCACAAAGGCGTAGGCCGCATAGGAGAGGGAGCAGTTCTTTTTCCAGACGCAGATGATATCCCACGGGTACTTCGGGGTGAAGGAGCGCCAGCACATATCGGAGGGGAGCTGCGGCACGACGGGGAGCGGGAGGATGGTGATGCCGTTGCCGGCCCGCGCGGTCATGGTGAGGAATTCGCACTGGGAGCTGGTGACGTTCACCACCGGCTCGAACCCGTAGTAGCGGCAGCGCTTGGTGGTCTCGCCGTAGAGGGCGAACCCCTCGCTGAACAGATTGAGCGGCTCGCGGCGCAGATCGGAAAAGGCGAGGGTCTCCTTGCGGGCGAGCGGATGGTCCCGGCGCATGATGGCCACGGTCTCATGGCTGAAGAGGTGCTGAAAGGAGACGAGATCGTTGGGGACGGGCTGGATGGTGACGCCCAGGTCCAGCGCGTTGTTCCGGATCTGCGCGATGATGTCGGCGGCGGTCGCCTCGCGGACGGACAGGTCGATGCCCGGATAGCGCTGCCTGAAATCGGCGATGACCTCGGTGAAATAGAGGGACGTGATGACCGGCGGGATGGCGACCGTGAGCTTGCCGGTCTGCAGGTTCTTCAGTTCCTGGGCGGCGCTGGTGATGCCGTCGAACTCCGTGAGAATGGATCTGGCCCGGACCAGGAGCGCTTCGCCGATGTCGGTGAGGCGGAGGCTGGGGCTTTCCCGGTCGAAGAGGGGCTCGTTGAGCTCGCTCTCCATATACTTGATAGCCTTGCTCAAGGTGGGCTGGGAGACATAAAGCTTCCGGGCCGCTTTGGTAAAACTCATTTCCTCGTGTACGGTAACGAAATAACGAAGCTGACGGATATCCATTCGGCGCCTCCTCCAAAGGATCGTATACGGGATTATAGTAACGTATGCGCGCGGAAAAGTAAAGCACGGATGTGCGGGGGAAGGCTGGAAAAAGCGCCGCCCGGCGCCAAAGACGGCAAAAAACACTCCGCACAGCTGGTCCTGTGCGGAGTGTTTCGGTTCTCCGGGAACGTCAGGCTTCGGTCTTTACGCGGTCGGCGGCGCCCCTGTTCGGGAGGATGGCGCGGGAGACCGTCCTGTACAGCAGGAAGGTGATGACCGAGTTGATGCCGGCCTTGATGAGGTTGAAGGGCAGGATGATGGGCAGCAGGATGGCATCCACCATCTCCACGGGGGCGCCGAGGAAGTAGGGCGTGATGAGGTGGTTGGCCCCCATCATCACAACGCCCATCGCGACGGTGCCGCAGAACAGGCCGGCGGCCTGGCCCGCGCGGGTGGGCTTCACCCGGTAAAAAAGGCAGGAGACGAGGACCAGGATCGAGGTGGCGATCACATGCATCAGGATGCCGTACAGCCCGCCGTCCATGCTGACGGTAAAGCCCTGGACGATGCTGGCGATCACGGTGAGCAGGATGCCGGACGCGGGGCCGTATGCAAAGGCGCCGATCAGGATGGGGATGTCGGCCGGGTCGTATTTCAGATAATCGGCGGCGGGGAAGATGGGGACATGGATCAGATAAACCAGCACCACCGAGATCGCCACGAGCATGGCCATCACCGTGAGCTTCCTTGTGCGGGGATTCATGGGAAAACACTCCTTTGCGGGGAAAAAAGACCCCTGAACATAGTAACCCCTGAAAAGCATGCCTTTCAAGGGGTTAAGAGCACAGGAGCGCGATCATTCACACGTCTTCTTCCATCCAGACTGCGGGCCCGCCGCGCCCCTGGGGGGCAAAGCGCAGGCCGTCTCACTG
>CAZVHV010000199.1:0-260 GCA_964627025.1 uncultured Oscillospiraceae bacterium
ATCTCGGAGATCGGCAAGATCGGCGCGTATGCCAGGGGCCGCCGGGTAACGCGGGAGGACATCGACGCGGTGGCCGTGCCCCAGCTGGACGCGGTGGTCTTCCAGATGACCGACGCCATTGCCCGCGGGGATTTCGACAAGTCGGCGGAGGTGCTGGGCGACCTGCTCCATATGCAGGAGGCTCCCATCAAGCTGCTGTCGGTGATCGGGCGGCAGTTCCGCCAGCTCTACAGCGCCCGCCTCGCGCTGGAGCACAAGAT
>CAZVHV010000199.1:270-3469 GCA_964627025.1 uncultured Oscillospiraceae bacterium
GGGGCCGGCTGGGTGGCCGACCTGTGGGGGATGCGCTCGTCCTATCCCGCCGAAAAGCTGATGAGCTCGGCCCGGCGGTTTTCCCTTTCCTGGTGCCGCAACGCGGTGGAGCGCTGTGCGCAGACCGATCTTGCGATGAAGTCGGTGGCGGGCGGGGACGCGGAGCAGATGCTCGTCTCCCTGCTGCTGGAACTGGCAAACGAGGGGAGGAGCTGAGTGATGCTGCGCATCAAAGAGGTCATCGTCGTCGAGGGCCGCTATGACAAAAACACCCTCTCGCAGGTGGTGGACGCGGTGATCCTGGAGACCTCCGGCTTCGGCATCTTCAAGGACCGGGAGCAGCTTGCCCTGCTGCGCCGTCTGGCCGAAAAGCGGGGGCTGATCGTCTTTACCGACGGGGACGGAGCCGGGTTTCTCATCCGCCGCTACCTCAAGGGCGCCATCCCGCCCGAGCTGGTCAGGCATGCTTATATTCCGGACATCTACGGCAAGGAGCGCCGCAAGCGGAAGGGCGGAAAGGAAGGAAAGCTGGGCGTGGAAGGCATGTCGCCCGAAGTGATCGAGCAGGCCCTCCGCCGGGCGCACGCCACCGTTCTGGATGAGGACGCCCCGCAGGCCGCGCCGCGCCGCCAGATCACCAAGGCCGATCTTTTTGCCTGCGGCCTCTCGGGCGCACCGGACAGCGCGGCCCGGCGCAAGGCGCTGCTTGTCCGCCTGAACCTGCCCGAGCGTCTCTCCTCCAACGCACTGCTCGGCGTGCTCAACGCGCTGTTCACCTGTGAGGAGTTTCTTGCCGCGGCCAAAGCAACATAGCGCAGAGACCGTTCATCGGAAGGATCCGAGGGACGGTCTTTTTTCTCCGGAGAAAAATATTAAAAAAAGACTTTACATCCGGTGCGGAGTGTGGTATCTTAATAACACAAACAATAATTATTATTAATTATAAAAAATGAAAGGTTTGTGTGTGATGAAAAAGTTTGTTTGTTCCGTCTGCGGTTACGTTCATGAAGGAGACTCCGCGCCCGAAAAGTGCCCCCAGTGCGGCGCGCCCGCTTCCAAGTTTAAGGAGCAGGGCGAGGAGAAGACCTGGGCCGCCGAACATGTGGTCGGCGTTGCACAGGGCGCGTCTGAAGATATTATGATGGACCTGCGTGCCAACTTTACCGGCGAATGCACCGAGGTGGGCATGTACTTGGCGATGGCCCGCGTCGCGCACCGCGAGGGATATCCCGAGATCGGCCTCTACTGGGAGAAGGCGGCGTGGGAGGAAGCCGAGCACGCGGCCAAGTTTGCCGAGCTGCTGGGCGAGGTGATCACCGATTCCACCAAGAAGAATCTCGAGATGCGGGTCCAGGCCGAGAACGGCGCCACGGCCGGCAAGTTTGACCTGGCCAAGCGCGCCAAAGCCGCTAACCTGGACGCGATCCACGACACCGTGCACGAGATGGCCCGGGATGAGGCAAGACACGGCAAAGCGCTCGAGGGCCTGCTGAACCGCTACTTCAAATAAAAAATAATGTAAAAGGACGGGCGCCGTACGGCGCCCGTCCTTTTTACATTTCGTTCGGTCAGCGGATGAAGAGCTCGCTGTTTTTTATATCTACGGTGAGCGCGCCGCCCTCCACCTCGTCGGCGATGATCTTGCGTCCGATCATGGTCTCCACGGTGTGCTGGACGAACCGGCGCAGCGGACGCGCGCCGTACAGCGGGTCGTAGCCGTTGTCGATGATATAGTCCTTCGCGGCGTCGGTCACCGCCACCGTCAGGCCCTTGTCCGCCAGGCGGCGGTTGAGGTCTGCGATCAGCAGGTCGATGATGTGGGTGATGTTCGCCTTGGTCAGCGGCTTGTAGAACACGATCTCGTCCAGGCGGTTGAGGAACTCCGGACGGAAGGTGTGGCGCAGCACGCCCTCTACCTGCGCGCGCGCTTCCTCGGTGATGTTACCGGAGGGGTCGATGCCGTCCAGCAGGTATTGCGAGCCGAGGTTGGAGGTCAGGATCAGGATGGTGTTTTTGAAGTCCACCGTCCGGCCCTGACTGTCCGTGATCCGGCCGTCGTCCAGCACCTGCAGCAGGATGTTGAAGACGTCCGGGTGCGCCTTTTCCACCTCGTCGAACAGGACGACGGAGTAAGGCTTGCGCCGCACCGCCTCGGTGAGCTGGCCGCCCTCCTCGTAGCCCACGTATCCCGGAGGCGCGCCGATCAGGCGCGAGACCGAGAATTTTTCCATATATTCGCTCATGTCGATGCGCACGAGGTTCTTCTCGCTGTCGAACAGGGCCTCGGCCAGCGTTTTGGCCAGCTCGGTCTTGCCAACGCCGGTGGGGCCGAGGAACAGGAAAGAGCCGATGGGCTTGTTGGGGTCGGCGATACCCGCTCTCGAGCGCAGAATGGCCTCGGAGACCAGGCGCACCGCCTCGTCCTGCCCGACCACGCGCTCGTGCAGGATGTCCTCCAGGTGCAGCAGCTTCTCGCGCTCACCCTCCATGAGGCGCGAGACAGGGATGCCCGTCCAGCGCTCGATGATGCGGGCGACCTCTTCCTCGGTCACCTTGTCCCGCAGCAGGGAGGCTTTCCTGCCGCCGGCTGCGGCGGCCTCCTCGGCCTCCAGCGCTTTCTTTACCTCGGGGATCCTGCCGTACTTGAGCTCGGCGGCCTTGTTCAGATCGTACTGCCGCTCGGCCTTTTCCATCTCGGCGTTCAGGCTTTCCAGTTCCTCGCGGAGCTTCTGCACCTTGCCGATGGCGTTTTTTTCGTTCTCCCACTGCGCCTTCTTGGCGTTGAAATCCTCCCGCATCTCGGCCAGCTCCTTCTGGATCTCAGCCAGGTGCTCCTTCGAGACAGCGTCGGTCTCCTTTTTCAGGGCGGCCTCCTCGATCTCATGCTGGATGATCTTGCGCCGCACCACGTCCAGCTCGGTGGGCATGGAGTCGATCTCGGTCCGGATCATGGCACAGGCCTCGTCGACGAGGTCGATGGCCTTGTCGGGGAGGAAGCGGTCGGTGATATAGCGGTTGGAGAGGGTGGCGGCCGCGATGATGGCGCCGTCCTGGATCTTTACGCCGTGGTAGACTTCGTAGCGCTCCTTGAGCCCGCGCAGGATGGCGATGGTGTCCTCCACCGTCGGTTCGTTCACCATGACGGGCTGGAAGCGCCGCTCCAGCGCCGCGTCCTTCTCGATGTACTGGCGGTATTCGT
>CAZVHV010000200.1:0-1737 GCA_964627025.1 uncultured Oscillospiraceae bacterium
CCCGGATTCGTTGTACAGATAGATCGTCAGGGAGAATACGCAGTCCAGCGAGGCCGAGCCTGTTATGCAAATGCTGTCCTGCATTTCGCTGCCTGACGCCCCCTTGCCGCAGATCTTCACCCCTGTATCGGTCAGGTAGTTTCCGTCGTATCCGTAAGCGATAACCGAATCATCTCCGCCGATATATTCTGCAAAGATGATATATGAGGGATGAAAAATATCAAAGGGATCCTTGCTGGTAAAGTAGATGAATTTTATATCCCCGATGGTTTCCTCGTGTCTTTCGTAACCGATGTTTTTCTCGGTCGAATATGCGGCCGCATAGCTGTTCTGAATATTGCCGGAGTTGTAGACGGTATAATCGTAAGTCGCATTCAGATATTTGTCATCAATCTGAGAAGAATTGTCGTTATGCAGACGCATGACGGCCGTTCCGATGCCAAAAAGCAGCAGGGTCGCAACAAGGGCGGCGACGGAGAACGCTCTCGGTGAAAGCAGCCGTTTCCCGTCCGTCTTCCGCTCGGAAAGCCGCCTATTGATGATGTGCTGATAACCGAACAGATATGCCACGCAGGCAACGATCACGGTTACAAGCAATACGACTGCATAGGATATGATAACGCCCATAAACAAACCTCCTTAAATTCCGAATCTTTCCCGGAATATATAATAGTAGCTTCGCGTTACGTCAACCACGCTGCCGTCTGACAGCGTCAGAACGAACTTCGTCATCAGCGTCGGCCGGATCTTTTTCACGCAGGCGCAGCAGATAATGGCCGAATGGCTGATCCGCAGGAAACGCTCGGGATCGAGCATGCTTTCGAGCTGCTTTAATCGTTCCTGGATGCTGTATTCGGCGTCAGCCGTGTGCAGAACGACCTGCTTGCCGAAGCTTTCAATGAATACGATATCGTCGGCCCTGATCCTGTGCAGCGTATCATTTGCTTTTCCAATCAGAAACTCGGCATACCGGTCCCTTTCACTCAGGACCAGATCGGCATCGTCGTCGATTTCTATGCCTTTATCCGCAAAAAAGGCCTCCATGTCTGCGGCGCGCCTTTCACTGACGGACAGCTTGATTTTCAAGGTAGCACCTCCCGATTTTCAATAGGAAATATGATCATACTTCAGTTGTAATTATACGGAATAAATTTCTTTCTTCAACAGATTTGAAACAACTTGCATGAATAGCGGAACAGCTTACAAAAAAGAGAAGATGAGGCACAAATCAAAGACCACCTGCCGATCGGCAGATGGTCTTTGATTTTCCCGGCCGCGTTTTACGCGCCGCCTTTGAACCGGATCAGGATATACACATCGGCGTAGTACTGCGTCTGGCCGCCCCCCGTATTGACAGAGGCGTTCTGTACCACCACCGTCATCGCCGCAGCGTCGTTTTCCGCCAAGAACGTGGCCTCTTCGGCGGAAAGCTCAGACACGGCATAGCTGCTGTACCTGTTGAAGATCTCATTGGTGTCAAAGCGGAGCAGTTCCTGGTCATTTTTTCCGAGCAGGACAAGATCATATTGCTCGCCCTTTTGTTCTCGGATCAGGCGCCCGCTCGCCCCCGCGTTTTCAAAGGTGCAGATCGTCTTGTCTGCGTATTCCTTCGGCCCGGTGATGTTGGTATGCGCGAGGATCTGGTACCCCTCCACCTGGATCGGGGCCGCGGGCGGCAGATAAACATTGACCGAGCGGTAATCATTTTTCGGAAAATCGTATTCGTAAAATCCGAAG
>CAZVHV010000200.1:1747-3468 GCA_964627025.1 uncultured Oscillospiraceae bacterium
ATGATAGAAGTCTCTGTACACTTCAAAATTTTCCGGCAGCCACGCGATCCGTGCCGTATATCCCATTCTGCCAAGGTACTCGACCGACCGGACGATTCTTTCCTTGTCCGCATCGGAGAGGTCGCTTTTCGGTATGACGGAATTGTTCTGGAGCATCCCGTTCTCTTCCAGCACGCTTTTCAGCTGATTGGTCTGGCTGACCCGGCTGAAGGTAAAGGCATCCACCGGCGGGATCACGGAAACGGCGGAAAAGACGATCAGCATCGCCGCGATGATCCCGTTTTTGCGCACCGGGACCACGCTCATCACCACGCCGGCCGAAGCGGCAAACAGGCCGAAGAGGATCACGAAATACCGGGTGTGGGTGATGCCGGTCTCCCTCAGGCTGAGCACGGACGAGGCGATCTGGAACAGGACGATCGGGATGAGCACCTTGGGGAATATTTTGCGGAACAGGTCCGCGAATTTGTTTTCGATCCTGCTTGAAAGGATGTAGACCAGGATCACCACGACGGCGTAGGAGACCAGCATGGGCTCCAGAAGGTTGTTGGTCCAGAACGCGCCGCGTATATTCCGGATGATATAAACGACAAGGATAACGGTAAAGATCTCCGTCAGCGGGATGATGATGTAGGAGAGCAGGACCTCCAGGAATTTCGGGCAGCCGGCCGCTCTGGCGACGGCCTCGTCCCGGGCCCTTTCGGCGTCCTCCTCCGTTTTCCTGTTTCCGGGATAGACCGGGATGAGCGAGAGGAAAAAGATGGGCGCGAACAGGA
This sequence comes from uncultured Oscillospiraceae bacterium, assembly GCA_964627025.1. Classification (GTDB taxonomy): domain Bacteria; phylum Bacillota; class Clostridia; order Oscillospirales; family Oscillospiraceae; genus JAEWRY01. Next base: position 2,524 of record CAZVHV010000200.1, read on the forward strand.
CGAAAATGAAATTTGCGGTATGGGCGTAAGCTCTCGAATCCACCGGATAGATCAGCTGGTCGATCGCCGTGATGATCGCGCTCACGCCGCCCATCATGACCGCCGCATAGAAAAGAGAGTGGAAGAAGGCCTTGAACGCCGCCATGAAGCTTTCATTGAAACTCACGCGGCTGCGGATCACAGGCAGCCAGATGAACGCGATGAACAGCGCGAAGAGCGTGACCGATGTGCGGATCTCGGTCTCCACGCCGACCCCGGGCGCGGAACGGAGGATCAGGTAATACCCCCCCGTGAGGGCGGCGGAAATTCCAAGGAAAAGCAGCCGGAAAGTTTCCTTTTGCGCGAATCGTTCAAAGGCCGCCTGCATGGACGCGCTGAGGACCGCCCCGACCATGCAGGTCCAGAGATACTTTGTGTAGTCGGCGTCGGTGCTGATCTCTCTGGAGATCAAAACTGCCGCCGCGACAAGAAAAGCTGCTGTCAGCGGATAGCGCAGGATGGAATCGGTCAGGCCTCTGGCTCTGGTGTGGAGCGTCTCCAGCCATTTCATCGGTGTCACCCTTTCTTTCGGTATTGAACTCTGTAGATGCAGGCTCCCTGCCGCTGTGACTATTATATCATGTTCTCACTTCCTTTACACCATATTCCTTTCCGCCTCCGGCATCGGCACGGGTGTTATGAAAACATAATCGGTTATCCGCTATTTCTATTTTCAACTTTGCGTGTCTTTTTTCAATTTGTGACCAAAAAGTGACCGACAGGCTGTAAATATAAAAGCAAGGTGAATTCTTCCATAACCTGCCGGACGGCAGCGAAGTTTGAAGGGAGTACGAAAAGGGGGGGGGCCTGCTTTTCCCTTTTAAAAAGGCGGTGATTTCCTTGCGGCTCAAAAGTGAAAAAGGGCAGGCGGTGGTGGAACTCGCCCTGGTGCTGCCCATCCTGCTG
>CAZVHV010000201.1:0-707 GCA_964627025.1 uncultured Oscillospiraceae bacterium
GGCTCATCGGCCTTGACGTTTGCCGTACTCCACCCTGACAAGATTGCCGGGGTGGCCGCTATGAATCCAACGGCGAACCATTTGGAGTATGAAGGATTCCAGGACGCAATTGCCCATTCTTTCGGAGGAACGAAAGAGGATATTCCGGATGAATACAAGAAACGCAGTGCAGAATACTGGCCTGAACGATTCACTTTTCCTGTTGCAATAAGCGTTGGCGGCAAAGATACCATTGTCCCCCCGGACAGCGCCATGCGTTTGGCGGGCGTGCTGCAAAGACTGGGTAAACAAGTCACTTTGATTAACAGGCCCGAAGCAGGTCATGACACCACCTATGAAGATGTCAGGCAGATGCTGGAATTTATACTTAATCCGCCCGCCTTAATCAGTGACATCCCTGGTACGATTCTATTGAGTATGCAGGATTGGGGTGAACTGGGTATTGATGAATGTACACATTTGCCCGGCCAAAAAGGTCTGCCTCTTCAGATTCATAACAAGGTCTATAAAAAAGGCCTCGGAAGCCATGCCAATGGAACAGTAGTTATTGACTTGGGTGGTGCATACAGCACATTTGAATCGGAAGTCGGTGTCCAGTGGCAGATGGGAGGTCCCGGCAATGTAACTTTCAAAGTATTGGCTGATGAGAAGGAAGTTTTCAACAGCGGCAGGATGACAGAAACCACCCCGGCACAGTCGGTCCATGT
>CAZVHV010000201.1:717-3444 GCA_964627025.1 uncultured Oscillospiraceae bacterium
GGAGCGGTTGCCCCGGAATATCCGGGTGGGCGTGGTCCATGTGTCTGTTGCCGGAGTACAGGAATTAATGCTCATCACGGCCACCGAGGGAAGCATCACCAATTGTGCCGGGAACTGGGCACAAGCAAGGTTGACCCGATCAAATAACCCGATTCCGCCGGCCGCGAGGGAAACGGTCGATATTGGTCAGTTTGGCCGTGTTGTCACGTGGGACCCCGGCCGGATGGATGGATGCCGGAATAACCGTTTTCAGGACTTTACGGTGGAATATCTTTATCTTGAGAATGACGTGCCGGCCAACGCAAACGGTCTCTATACAGTACCGAAGTCAAACGGCATCGGTTGTATCGGGCTGCAATGGCTCGAACAACGGCGCATTAAATCGGTGGGGATTCAGTTTGCTGATGCGTCGGGGATGCCGCCCCGCGAAAGCGTGCAGGTTCAGTATTGGGTGATGACCCGGCAAGGCGGTTCTCCGGGTGGGTCTGTCTGGCAGGGACGCTGGGAAAATTTTGATGGGACGCTGCGGCAGGAGCAGGATCGATGGATCTATACGATTGACTGGAAAGACCGAACCGCCCGGCAAAGGGGGACTTTAAAGATTCGCTGGATATTTCCCGCCGCCTCACAGGATATCGCTGTTCGCCGGCTGACAGCCCTGCCGGATTCGAAGTGGGAAACGGTCGGTTTGTCGCTGCTGTTTGAAAATGCCGGCGACGGAGGCACAGGCTCTGTGAAGCTGTACAACGGCGAGATCGTTGCCGAACTACCACGGCATGAATTCACCAAGATGAAACTGCTGTATTATGCAGACGGGAACAGGGACTAGAGACATTTTTAAGAAAGGAGCCTTGACTCATGGATTTGAATCAAGTTGCAAAGATGCTTTTTGAAGCGCAGGAAAACGCCCGCGGGATCCGGCCGGTCATCGAACTGGTGCCGGGACTGACCGTAGAAGACGCCTATAAGATCCAGATGATCAACATCAAAAAGAGGATTGAAAGCGGACGGAGGATCGTCGGGGAAAAAATCGGCCTGACCAGTCTTGCGATGCAGAAGCTGCTGGGGGTAAATGAACCCGATTACGGAATCATTCTGGACGATATGCTCTTTTCTTCGGGCAAGGAACTGGACAGTTCCAGGATGGTCAGCCCGAAGGTGGAGGGTGAGATCGCGTTTCTGCTGAGAGAAGAGCTTTCTGGACCGGATGCGACCGTGCTCGATGTGTTCAACGCAGTCTCCTGCATCATTCCCGCGATCGAGATTGTGGACAGCCGGGTGTCCGACTGGAAGATCACCCTGGCGGATACGGTGGCGGACAACGCTTCAAGCTGCGCGCTGATCATGGGAGAGAACGAATATGATCCGAGGGATTTTGATCTGGTGAATATCGGGATGTATCTTGAAAAAAACGGACAACTGTGCAATTCCGGCGCGGGGATCGAGGTGATGGGGAATCCCGCAGCCGCGGTCGCATGGCTCGCCAACAAGCTGTTTGAATACGGCATGACCCTCCGGGCCGGGGATATCGTCCTGTCGGGCGCGCTGACCGGCGCGCAGGCCGCAAATAAGGGCGACCGTTTTACCGTCTCGTTCGACAGGATGAGCAAGGTAAAGGTTTCATTTGCCTGAATATTATTAAACTTTCTTAAAGGGGGCCTTACATTGTCAAAAGTGAAAGTCGCAATCATCGGACCCGGGAACATCGGGACGGATTTGTTATACAAATTGCAAAGAAGCGAAACGCTTGAACTTAAGTGGATGATGGGGATTCAGGAATCGGATGGCATCTCGATCGCAAAATCGTTCGGGATCAACACCTGCATAACCGGCCTGGAGCCCATGCTGGAGGATAAGGAAACGAAGATCGTATTCGATGCGACCAGTTCGGGACCGCATCTGAAGAATGCGCCTCTTTTAAAAGAGGCTGGCAAGCTGGCGCTGGATCTGACCCCGGCGGCGGTCGGCCCTTATGTGGTGCCCGCCGTCAATCTGGACCTGCTGATGGACGAGCCGAACCTGAACCTGGTCACCTGCGGCGGCCAGGCGACCGTGCCCATTGTTTATTCGGTTTCCAGGGTAACGGGCGTAAAATACGCGGAGATCGTGGCGTGCATCGCCAGCAAAAGCGCCGGACCGGGCACGCGCCAGAACATTGATGAATTCACGCAGACGACCGCTTCCGCGATCTGCAAGGTCGGCGGCGCGCGGAAAGGCAAGGCGATCATCATATTGAACCCTGCCGATCCGCCCATTATGATGACCAATACGATCTATGTGAAGGTGGACGACCCGAACGAGGCGGCCATCCGCGAATCCGTGATGGACATGGTGAAAACCATACAGGGCTATGTGCCGGGCTACCAGCTCCGGGTGCCGCCGCTCATCCAGGACGACCTGGTGACGGTGATCGTGCAGGTGAAGGAATCACCCACCGCCAAGGTCGACCGAATGGTGCAGCTCGACAAATCAAAGTCGCTGTCCGTCAAGGTGATGCTGCTCAGCGCTACGTTGCCAATGTTGGTCACCACAAACTGGAACTGCGGCGCCACTGTCGCACCGTTCAGGTACGGACCGGTAACGGAGTCCGCATCTTCCCACGTCACCCCGCCATCCACCGATACGTACTTCTCCACGTCGATCTCGGGGTTCGAGCCATAGTAGTTGGCGTCGTCCGTGTCACTCGCGGTTTGCGTGTTCTGGCCATCGGTGTAGGAGCCGCTCGCC
>CAZVHV010000202.1:0-3340 GCA_964627025.1 uncultured Oscillospiraceae bacterium
AGAACATTATAGCCGTCCATCCGACGCTTGCGCGCCACCACGTCCATCGCGGTATAAGGGCGGGCATGTCCTACGTGAAGGCCATGACCAGAAGGATAAGGGAACTCTACAAGGGCATAGAACTTTGGCTTCTCGCTCCCATTTTCGCACCGAAATACTTTTTCTTCCCGCCACTTCTCCTGCCACTTCTTCTCGATTTTGGAATACTCGTACTTCAACACACTCACGCTTTCTCTGTCGTTTATCGGAAATCAGTTTCTCTTCAGGGTTTCGCTCAAATCCACGGGGGTCGCATCGCTCCACAGCCGTTCCAGGTCATAAAACTGCCGTGCCTCTTCCATAAAGAGGTGCACCACTACCGAAGAAAAGTCAAGCAGCACCCAGATGCCGCCCCGATGCCCTTCGATATGGTGGGGCTCCTCTCCCAGTTCCTTCATCGTCTTCTCGCACGCATCGGCAAGCGCCTTGATCTGCGTGGTGGAGGCGGCGGTACAGATCACGAAATAATCTGCCAGCGTGGTGAGATTGGCGGTCTCCAGCACCTTGATATCCTCGCCTTTTTTCTCATCCAGCGTTTTCGCTAACGACAATGCCAGTTCCTTTGATGTCATGGTCCGAATCTCCTTTTTATTCAGGTTGCCGCCGGCGCGGGCACGGCCGGCAGCAGATTGTCCGTGGTCTGCGGGGCTTCGGTCGCCTCGGGGGGTTCGGGAGTTGGCGTCACTTCGGGCGCTGCAGTCTCTTCCGGCGCGGCGCTTGCTTCGGGCGCCGGGGTCGGGGTCGCCTCAGGCGCGGCACTTTGCTGCGGAGCCGGGCTGTCGTCGTCCGAATCGCCGTTCTGCGTCTCCGTCTCGGATGTGCTCTTCGGTTTGGAGGTGGTGATTACCGGCGCCTGGCCGGCTTTCTCGTCTGCCAGCACCCCGCCGCTGGCGGACAGGCTCCCATCGGAATTGATCGACATGATATCCAGCATATCCGTCGTCACATTTTCATCGTAGGGATTGAAATATTCATTGATCATCTCTGCGATCTTATCCCCGTAAGGAAGGACATAAGACTGATAGTTCCGGTAGGTACGGCTCCACGCCACGGCGTTGTAATCGCCCGGCAACGTATGGAACGCGAGGTTATCGGCGCTCATCCCAAGCGCCTGCTGGCCGAACCAAATCAGTTCGCCCAGCGTCAGGTCGCTGTCTACGCGCGTATTGAAGATGCGGGCGAACTCCCCCACCTTGGTAATATTCCCGATCGACAGGCACTGCTTGGCCAGCGCCCGGACAAAATCCTGCTGGATCTGCACCCGGCCGACGTCTCCCACCGAGACATGGGTGCCGTCGTTATTCTTGCGCCAGCGGATCACCCGCATCGCGTCGTCGCCGCTCAGATGCTGCATCCCCTTTTCAAAGTGGATATGCAGGTCCTGGGTCGGGTCGTCATAGTTCATATCATAGGGGATGTCGAAGTCCACACCGCCGATCGCATCGACCAGTTCGCCGAAGGCGTCAAGCTCGACCTTGACATAGTAGTCGGGCGCAAAGCCGATCAGTTTTGCGATCTGCTGCTTCAGTCCATCGATACCAGAAGCATTATAGACCGAATTGATTTTTTTAATCTCCCAGGGCACGTTCACCATGGTATCGCGGAAAATATTCAGCACATTGATCTTCTGATTGGGCACATCATAAGAGACGACCATGATGGTGTCGGTGTTTCCGCCGCCACCGCTGTCGCGTCCCACAATCAAAAAGGTAAAGTAGTCCTTTTTCCGGTCTCCGGAGAGCAATCCGGGATTTTCCGCGCCGGACAGATCGGCACTGGGGTCCTGCGCGGCGGGAAGGGACGGCTTGCGCACGATCAGCTTATACGCGGCGACCGCGCTCAGCAGCACGGCCACGACCACGGCCAGAATCAGAATCCGGCGGCGGATGATCTGTTCCCGCGTACGTTGTATCACTCTCTTTGCCATCTGTTATCCTTTCAGCCATTCCAACGCTTTTATGGTATTGGGGTGAACGGGCAGTTCCCGCTCTTTCATTTCCTCAATGGTCATTTCCAGCCCCAGCATAATGGCAGCGTCCAAATTCTCCCGGGCCAGCGTACGCAGGCGCTCCACCCCGTCAAAGTCGCGGTTTGGCTCTATGTAGTCGGCCAAATAGATCACTTTTTCCAGTACGGTCATGTCCGGTTTGCCTGTGGTGTGCCATAAGATCGCCTGGCATACATCCTCCGGTTCCCCGAAAACAAAGCGGGCCAGGGCGGCGCCGCTTTTCGCGTGAAGGAGTTTCAGGGTCTTCCTTTCCAAACTATCCAGCAGAATATCATACTTTTCGCATAATTTCAACTGCTCCTCCAGCGTAAGATACTTGGTGCAGTCGTGCAGGATGGCGGCGCGGCGTGCTTTGTCGGGATCGGCGCCCCAGCGCACGGCCAGTTCCTCCGCCTCTGTTTCGGTGCCGGAAATGTGCGGGATGCGCTTTGCTTTGATCATGGAGCAGGAGACCGCCCGCAGGTCTTCATCCGGGAGGTTCTTCAAATCGGCCTGAGTCCCGTAGAGCCCCTTCCGGAGGATATATCCATACACGGGGGGCCACAGCGGAAGGTTCCGTTCTCCCTCCCGCAGCAGCTTACGCAGCCCGGTGGAGGAGACGTCGGTGATCCGCGGCAGCTCGACCATGGAGATCCTCGCCCCGTACTGCCGTTCCAGATAAGCGCCCTGCACGGCAAAAAGCTCCCCCCGCTCCGTTTCGCTTCGGGCGAAAACCGCCACGCCCGCCAGGGCGAAGATCCTCTGCGGCTCGTGCCAGGTCTGCAGGCTGAGGAACATATCGCTGCCCATGAGCAGCCACAGTTCGTCCTGCGGATACCGGGTGTGAAGCTCGGCCAGCGTATCGGAGGTATAGCTTTTTCCTTCCCTGTGGAGCTCCAGGTCCAGCACTTCCACCCGGCCGCCCATCCTCAGCCCGTCCGCCATCAGGGTCACCATGGCCAGCCTGTCCTCCGGACCGGCGGTGTCAGAAGGCAGATCCTTGTGCGGAGGCAGTCTGTCCGGGATAAAGAGGAGCTTGTCCAGGTTCAGCAGCTTCATCGCCGCCCTGGCCGATTCCATATGGCCCAGATGCGGCGGATCAAAAGTCCCGCCATAAATTCCGATCTTCATTTGCGCTTGTCCTTTATCAGTACGATTTTATCTTTTTTCTCCTTGCTGTGGCTTTCCCGGTACAGGACAAATTTGGTGCCGATGACCTGGACCTGCTCGCTGCGGGTCAGGCGGGAAAGCTGCTCGCAGGCCTCCCTCGGGGTGAGCATGGAATTTTCCAGGACTTTGCATTTGATCAGTTCT
>CAZVHV010000203.1:0-3339 GCA_964627025.1 uncultured Oscillospiraceae bacterium
GGGCGGACCCACAAAAAGGTCCAGGACATTCTGGCGTTTACCAAGGGCTCGCTGGTGGTGCTCAACAAGCTGGCCGGCGACCAGGTGGACCTTTTTGTAAACGGCCAGTGCATCGCCAAAGGCGACGTGGTGGTCATCGACGATAATTTCGGAATTCGCATCACAGAGGTGCTGAATGATCCGGACCTCAGAAAGATCGTGCGTGAATAAGGGATACGGCCGCCATGTGCGGAGCCTGTCAAACAGACTGTAGAAAAGGAAGAATGATGAGATATGGCCAAGATTTTGATTGTTGACGACGCGGCGTTTATGCGCAAGGTGATCCGCGATGCCCTTTCCAAGAGCGGATACACCGAAATTTTTGAAGCTGTGGACGGTGCGGACGCGGTTGAAAAATTTGACGAGATCCACCCCGACCTGATCCTGATGGACATCACCATGCCCAATATGGACGGCCTGGAGGCACTGAAAGCCATCCGCGGCAAAGATCCCTCGGCCAGCGTGGTGATGTGTTCCGCCATGGGCCAGGAGAGCATGGTGATCGACGCGGTGCGCTCCGGAGCCAAGGACTTCATCGTGAAGCCCTTCAAGGCCGACCGGGTTCTGAAAACCGTCACCTCCATCGTGGGCAATCCCTAAGCGGCGATGTCCTGGGAAGAGATCGGCACCCTGCTGGGGATGCTGCTGGCAGTCGCGGTGGTCCTGGTCCTGGCCTACGGCTGTACCCGCCTGCTGGCGGGGCGGGGCGGTCTGCTCTCGCGCGGCGTCAGCCTGAGCGGGAACCTTCGCGTGCTGGAGCGCCTTGCGCTCGGACGGGAGCAGTCTGTGGCTGTCGTGCAGGTCGGGGACCGGCGCCTTTTGCTGGGGGTGACTCCCACTCAAATCACCCTGCTGCGCGAACTGGATGAGGAAGAGGCCGCAAAATGGGACGAACCGCGTCCCACGGAGGGCATTCCGGGCACGGCCATGCGTTTTCAGGACGCCCTGCGGGAAGTCCTGAAACAGAAAAAACCGTAAGGAGGGGTGAAGGTGACCAACGCGCTGATCAATGTAAACGGCGACAACGTACAGGCGCTGCAAGTCCTGTTCCTGACGACCCTCATCACCATGCTGCCCTCGCTGCTGGTGATGATGACCTCCTTTACCCGCTATATCGTGGTGTTTTCTTTTCTGCGCTCCGCCATGGGGACGCAGCAGACGCCGCCCAATGTGGTGCTGATCGGGATGGCGATCTTTCTGACGCTGTTCACGATGAGCCCCGTGTTTTCCCAGATCAAGACCGATGCCTACGACCCCTATGTTGCAAAGCAGATCACCCAGGAGGAATTTCTGCAGAAGGCCGAGGTGCCCCTCAAGGACTTCATGCTGCGGCAGACCGAGACCTCCTCCATCAATCTGTACTGCGACCTTGGGAAAGTGGACCGGCCCGCCGACGGGGACGCGGCCATGAAGCTGGCCATGCACATCGTTGCGCCGGCCTTTATGACCAGTGAGCTCAAGCGCGCGTTCGAGATCGGATTCCTGCTGTACCTACCGTTCATGCTGATCGATATCGTGGTGGCCTCCACCCTGATGTCCATGGGCATGATCATGCTGCCGCCGGCCATGATCTCCACGCCCTTCAAGCTGCTGCTGTTCATCCTGCTCAACGGCTGGAGCCTGCTGTTCTCCACGCTGGTGCAGGGCTTCCGATGATGAAAGGACGGGTGACAGGAGATGGCGTTTGACGCGGGCGAGGTTTTGCGCCAGGGCATGTTCGTGGTGCTGCGGCTGGCCGGCCCCATCCTGATCCTGAGCATGGCGGTCGGCATTCTGGTGGCCGTTTTTCAGGCCGTGACCCAGATCCACGACCAGACGCTCGGCTTCGTGCTCAAGCTGCTGGTGACCGTGCTGGTCTGCTTCATCGGCGGAGGCTGGATGATGGACACGCTGCTGGAATACAGCCGCTACCTCTTTACGCTGATGACATGACGGGGGCGTCGAATATGATTGACTGGGGCCGGCTGACCCTGATTTTGTATGTCCTGATGCGGATGTCCGGCTTCGTGCTTTTCAACCCCATTTTAGGCCGCCGCAATTTCCCCGGGATCTTTCAGGCCGGAGCCATCCTGGTGCTGACCTGGACGGTGGCCGGCTTTACGCCGGGGACCTCCCCGGTCCCGGCGACCCTGCTGGAGTTCGGCGTTCGACTGATGCTGGAGCTGGGCGTGGGCTATCTGATCGGACTGACGACCCAGCTGTTTTTTTACCTTATCCCACAGCAGGCGGGCGAGATTTTGGACAACCAGATGGCGATGACCATGTCCAAGGAATACGACCCGGCCTCTCAGGCTTCCATGTCGGTATCGGGAACGCTGTTCACCGTGCTGATGACGCTGCTGTTCTTTGCGAACAACGGGCACAACACCCTGCTGCGCATCCTGCTCTCCTCCGGAAGCGTCATCCCCTTCGGGGAGGCGGCGCTTGGGAAGGACGCGGCCAGCGGGGGCACCCAGCTTTTTATTGAGTGCGTGGTGCTGGCGGTGAAGCTCGCGCTTCCCATCCTGGCGGCCGAACTGCTGGGCCAGGTGGGGATGGGCATCCTGATGAAGGTCATTCCGCAGATCAACGTGTTTTCCATCAACATCGAATTGAAACTGATCCTTGGGCTGGGGCTGCTCCTGCTGTTCATGGCGCCCATGAGCGAATATCTCCTGAACGCGGAGGATCGCATGCTTGCCGCGGTGGGGCAGATGCTGACGCTGGCGGGTTAGCGATCCCATGCGCCGGGCCTGACGGTAAAGGGGGGACACTTTTTTGGCGGAAGGAAACAAGACAGAAAAAGCGACCCCCAAAAAACGCCGGGATCAGCGAAAAAAGGGCAACGTCTTTCTGAGCAATGACGCCGTGGCTGTGGCCACGCTGGCAGCCGCCTATCTGGCGCTGCGGCTGGCGGTCGGCGCCGCCGCCGACCGGCTCGGGGCGTTCATGCAGATGTGCATCCATGACGCGGGGACCTTCCCGGTGGGCGGGGTGGCCAGCGAGCTGCCCTCGCTGATGAAGCAGATGGCCGCCGCGCTGGCCCTGTCGATCGGCCCCGCCATGCTGGTGATCGCCCTGACCGCGATGGCGGCCACCTTCTTTCAGACCAGGCTGCTGTTCGCCCTGCATTCCATCCAGCCGAAATTCAGCAGGATCAATCCCCTGGAGGGGTTCAAACGCCTGTTTTCGCTGCGCAGCCTGGTGGAGGCCGTCAAAGCCATCCAGGACGATTTCGATCTGATCCTGGTCATCACCCACATCGACGAGCTCCAGGACGCCTTCCCGACCCGCATCCAGGTAGCCAAGACCGACTCCGGC
>CAZVHV010000204.1:0-3338 GCA_964627025.1 uncultured Oscillospiraceae bacterium
AGCGCCACGCTCTGCTTGGGGCAGAGGAGCGACTGTTCCAGCATTTTGGGAGACATAATGGCCGAGGCCACGGTGAAGGAGCTGTGCGCGCGCAGGATGCTCTCCTCCACCTTCTGGCGCAGGGCGCGGTTCTCCCGCACGATGTCCAGGAACTGCTTCATCAGCTCGTCCCGCTTATCCTTCAGGAGCTTGTGGCCGCGGGTGGCGGTCCTCAGGCGGCTTTTGAGCCGGGTGAGCTCCATGCGGGTGGGATTTACGGTTTTTGCCGGCATATCCGCATCGCCCCCTTACGCGTCCTTTTTCGGCAGATACTTGTCGATATCGTCCGGCTTGATCCGTTTGAGCTCGCCGACGGGCAGGATGGACAGCAGATCCCAGCCCAGCGTCAGGGTCTCCTCGATGGAGCGGTTCTCCTCGGCCCCCTGCGAGACGTAGCGCTTCTCGAACTCCTCGGCGAACTTGGCGTACAGCAGGTCGGTGGGAGAGAGGGCGGCCTCGCCCAGGATGCTCATGAGCTCCTTGGTCTCCTTGCCGGTGGCGTAGGCGGCGAAGAGCTGGTTCATGGTGCCGGCGTGGTCCTCGCGGGTCTTGCCCGCGCCGATGCCCTTATCCTTCAGGCGGGACAGGGAGGGCAGCACGTCGACGGGCGGGTTGACGCCCGAGCGGAACAGCTCGCGGGAGAGGATGATCTGACCCTCGGTGATGTAGCCCGTGAGGTCGGGGATGGGGTGGGTCTTGTCGTCCTCGGGCATGGTGAGGATGGGGATCATGGTGATGGAGCCCTCCTGCCCCAGCCGGCGGCCGGCGCGCTCGTACATGGTGGCGAGGTCGGTGTAGAGATAGCCGGGGTAGCCGCGGCGGCCGGGCACTTCCTTCTTGGCCGCCGAAACCTCGCGCAGGGCCTCGGCGTAGTTGGTGATGTCGGTGAGGATGACCAGCACGTGCATGTTCTTCTCAAAGGCCAGGTACTCGGCGGCGGTCAGCGCCATGCGCGGGGTGGCGATGCGCTCGATGGCCGGGTCGTTGGCGAGGTTGGTGAACAGGACGGTGCGGTCGATGGCGCCGGTGCGGCGGAAGTCCTGCACGAAAAATTCCGCCTCCTCGAAGGTGATGCCGATCGCGGCGAAGACCACGGCGAAGTTGCCCGAGCCGTCGAGCACCCTGGCCTGACGGGCGATCTGCGCGGCGAGGTTGGCGTGGGGCAGGCCGGAGCCGGAGAAGATGGGCAGCTTCTGCCCGCGGACGAGGGTGTTCAGGCCGTCGATGGTGGAGATGCCGGTCTGGATGAACTCGTTGGGGTAGTCGCGGGCGGCGGGATTCATGGGCAGGCCGTTGATGTCACGGTGCTCCAGGGCGAGGATCTCCGGGCCGCCGTCGATGGGGTGGCCCATGCCGTTGAACACGCGGCCGAGCATGTCGTCGGACACGCCCAGCTGCAGCGGGTGGCCCAGGAAACGGATCTTGGACTCGGCCAGGTTGATGCCGGCGGAGGACTCGAAGAGCTGCACGACGGCGTTGTCGCCGTTGACCTCCAGCACCCTGCAGTGGCGGATGCTGCCGTTGGGCAGCTCGATCTCGCCCAGCTCGTCGTAGGTGACCCCCTCGACCTTGTGCACCACCATCAGCGGGCCCGAGATCTCCTGGATGGTTTTATACTCCCGGATCATGCGTCTTCCCCTCCCTTCTCCGCGGCGGCCTCGATCTGGGCCTCCATGTCGGAGGCGATGGCGGCGTAGGCCGCGGCATATTCGTCCTCGGGCACACTCTTGGCGCGTCCGATGCGCTCGCGGACGGGGATGGCGAAGAGGTCGGCGGCGGCGGCGCCCCGCGCGATGGCGGCGCGGCAGAGCCGGCCGTAGTTGAGGATGATGGACAGCAGCTTGAACTGCCGGTCGTAGGAGGAGTAGCTGTCGACCTCCAGGAAGGAGTTCTGCTGGAGGAAGTCCTCGCGGATCATCTTGGCGACCTCGAGGGTCAGCTGGTCGTTCGGGGACAGGGAGTCCTTGCCGACCAGCTGCACGATCTCGTTCAGGCTGGATTCCTGCTGGAGGATGGCCAGGGCCTCCTCGCGGTTGCGCAGGTAGTCCTTGCCCAGGTTCTCGTCATACCACTCCTTCAGGCCGCCCAGGTAGAGGGAGTAGGAATTGAGCCAGTTGATGGCGGGGAAATGGCGGCGGTAGGCGAGGGCGGCGTCCAGCGCCCAGAAGACCTTGACAATGCGCAGCGTGGCCTGGGAGACCGGCTCGGAAATATCGCCGCCAGCGGGCGAGACCGCGCCGATGGCCGTGATCGAGCCCTGCCTGCGGTCGCTGCCCAGGCAGGCGACCCAGCCCGCGCGCTCGTAAAACTCCGCGATGCGGGAGCTCAGGTAGGCGGGGTAGCCCTCCTCGCCGGGCATTTCCTCCAGGCGGCCGGACATCTCGCGCAGGGCCTCGGCCCAGCGGGAGGTGGAGTCGGCGATGACGGCGACGTCGTAGCCCATGTCGCGGAAATACTCGGCGATGGTGATGCCGGTGTAGATGCTGGCCTCGCGGGCGGCCACGGGCATGTCGGAGGTGTTGGCGATCAGGACGGTGCGCTGCATCAGGCTCTCGCCGGTGCGCGGGTCCTGCAGCTCGGGGAACTCGCGCAGCACGTCGGTCATCTCGTTGCCGCGCTCGCCGCAGCCGATATAGACCACGATGTCCACGTCCGACCACTTGGCCAGCTGGTGCTGCATCACCGTCTTGCCCGAGCCGAAGGGGCCGGGGATGGCGGCGGTGCCGCCCTTGGCGATGGGGAACAGGGTGTCGACGATGCGCTGCCCGGAGAGCAGGGGCGCCGTCGGGGGATATTTATGTTTGTAGGGCCGGCCCACGCGGACGGGCCACTTCTGGACCAGGGTCAGATCCGTGCGCCTGCCGTCGTCCTGTTTGAGCACGGCGACCGTGTCGAGCACGGTGAAGGACCCCGCCTGGATGCGCTCGATGGTGCCGGACAGGCCGGGGGGCACCATGATCTTATGGAGCACCACCTTGGTCTCCTGCACGGTGCCGATGATGTCGCCGCCCGTGACCTTCGCGCCGGCGGTGACGGCGGGGACGAACTCCCACTTCTTTTCCCGGTCCAGCGCGGGCACCTGGATGCCGCGGGTGATGCAGGCGCCCTCCTGTTCCATGATCTTCTCCAGCGGGCGCTGGATGCCGTCGTAAATATTTGTAATGATGCCCGGCCCCAGCTCCACCGACAGGGGGAAACCGGTGGTGACCACCTCGGCCCCGGGACCGAGCCCCGAGGTCTCCTCGTACACCTGGATGGAGGCGGAATCGCCGTTCATGGTCAGGATCTCGCCGATGAGC
>CAZVHV010000205.1:0-3320 GCA_964627025.1 uncultured Oscillospiraceae bacterium
GCTTCATCATGGAACTGGCGAAGATCTCCAAGCAGGAAGTTCCGTATGAGCTGGAGGAAGAGCGCGGACGCCTGGTGGATATCCTGCTCGACTCCCATCAGTATACCTACCGCAAGACCGTGGCGATCTACGGCGATCCGGACACCGTGCTGGGACTTACCGAGCTGTGCGCCGAGATGGGCCTCACGCCCAAGTACGTGATCACCGGTACGCCCAAAGAGGACTTTAGGCGGGACGCCGAGGCGATTTTTGAAAAGTACGGCCTGCAGGACTGCACCGCGAAGGCAAACGCCGACCTCTTCGAGCTGCACCAGTGGATCAAGAACGAGCCCGTGGATCTCATGATCGGAACGAGCTACGGAAAGGCCATCGCGAAGGCCGAGGACATTCCGCTGGTACGTGCGGGCTTCCCCATTCTGGACCGGTATGTGCACTCCTACCTGCCCCTTGTCGGTTATGCCGGCATGATGCGCATGGCGGAGAAGATCCTGGGCGCCATCATGGACAAACAGGACAGAGACTGCGCGGACGAGGATATGGAAGTCATTATGTGATCCCGCGTTCCGGAGCAAGAAAAGATTCTGAAGGACGCGCTGCAATGATGCAAGGTCATTGCGGCGCGTCCTGCTTAGATAGGGTGAGGATGATATGAACAGTGTAAAAATACTGGAAGAGCGGAAGAGCTCCATACGGGACAGGGCCATGTTCTGCAGCGGAGACGGAAAGGGGATTTCCTGCCAGCGCGCAAGCGTTTCGGGTGCGGTGAGTCAGCGGGCCTGCGTTTACTGCGGCGCGCGCGTGGTGCTCAATCCCATCACCGACGCCTACCATATCGTGCACGGCCCTATCGGCTGCGCCAGCTATACCTGGGATATCCGAGGCAGCCTTTCCAGCGGGGAGGAGATTTATCGCAACAGCTACTCCACCGATCTGCGCGAGACCGACGTCATCTTCGGCGGCGAGAAAAAGCTTTCCGAGGCCATCGACGAGCTGGTGGCGCAGAAGTCGCCCAGACTGATCTTCGTCTATGCAACCTGCATCGTAGGCGTGATCGGAGACGACATCGAAACGGTGTGCAGAAAGGCTTCCGAGCGGTACGGCATCCGGGTGATCCCCGTCAAAGCGCCCGGTTTTTCCGGCACCAAGTCCCAGGGCTATAAGCTGGCCTGCAACGCCATTATGGAGCTCATCAAGCCGCATGTGGATCAGCCGAAGCAAAAGGGGATCAACATCGTGGGCGACTTCAATCTCGCCGGCGAGATGTGGATCATCAAAAGTTATCTTGAGAAAATAGGCATCCCTGTCATATCCACCGTGACGGGCGATGCCAATTACGAATCTCTGATCAAAATGCCCACCGCGCAGCTCAACGTGGTGCAGTGTGCCGGCTCCTCGGTCTACCTCGCGTCACGCATGGAAGAGGAGCTTGGCATCCCGTTCATCAAGGTGAGCTTTTTCGGCACCGAGGATACGACGGTCTCTCTGCTGCGGATCGCGCAGGCGCTCGGCGACGAGAACGCGATGCGGAAGGCCATCGAATTTACCAATGAGGAAACACAGAAGGCCAAGGCTTTTCTGGAAGACTACCGGCCGCGGCTGCAGGGGAAAAAAGCTGCCATCTATGTCGGCGGGGGATTCAAGGCCATCTCGCTGATCCGGCAGTTTGAGGAAATGGGGATCGAGACCGTCGTGGTAGGCACCCAGACGGGCAAGCGGGAGGACTATGAGATCATCAGCCAGATGGTGAGCGAGGACACGGTGATCCTGGATGACGCCAACCCTTCCGAACTGGAGACCTTCATGATCGAGAAGCATGCGGATATTCTGGTGGGCGGCGTGAAGGAACGCCCGCTCGCCTACAAGCTGGGCATCGCCTTCTGCGACCACAACCACGCACTGGCCGGATTTGAGGGGATCCGGAATTTCACGCGGGAAATCAATCTTTCCATCAACAGCCCGGTCTGGGATTATTTATAAAGGCAGGTGCCCGAACATGAGTGAAAATCTGGTAAATCTGAACGTAAACCCGTGCAAAATGTGCATGCCCATGGGGGCGGTCAGCGCCTTCTGCGGCCTGAAGAACTGCATGTCCATCCTGCACGGCTCTCAGGGCTGCGCCACCTATATCAGAAGGCATATGGCGACCCACTACAATGATCCCGTGGATATCGCCTCCTCCTCTCTGACCGAGGAGGGCACCGTGTTCGGCGGCGAGGAGAACCTCATCAAGGGACTGGAAAATCTGATCGCCCTGTATCATCCCGAGGTCATCGGCGTCGCAACGACCTGCCTGGCCGAAACCATCGGGGAAGATGTCGGCGCCATTATCCAGAAATTTTACGACACCCATGAGGACGCCGGGGTGAAGATCATCAATGTTGCCTCCGCAGGCTACGGCGGCACACAGTACGAGGGGTTTTTCAGGGCGCTTCGGGCCATTGTCGCGCAGACCGAAATGGATCCCACGCCCAACGGCCGGATCAACATCATCACACCCATGATCTCCCCGGCGGACGACCGGCACCTCAGGAACCTGCTCGACAGCATGAAGATCGACTATATCCTTCTGCCCGATCTTTCGGAGAACCTGGACGGTGTCCATGCGGAACAGTACGAGCGTCTCAAGGGCGGCGGGACCTCCCTGCGGGATATTGCGCAGATGGCGGGCGCGGCCTTCACCATTGAGCTTTCGATGTTTATAGAGGAGGAACAGTCGCCGGCAAAGTACCTGTCCGATACTTATGGCGTCCCTTATCGACAGATGGCGCTGCCGGTCGGCCTCCGCGATACCGACGCGTTTCTCGAGATGCTCGCGGTGCTGGGCGGTCAAAAGCCCGAAAGCCTGGTCCAGACGCGCGGCAGATACCTCGACGCCATGGTCGATTCCCACAAGCACTGTGCCGAGGGCAGGGCGGCCATTTTCGGAGAGCCCGATTTCGTTTACTCCATGACGAGGCTGTGCTGCGAAAACGGGATCGTGCCCGTCGTCGCGGCGACCGGCTCGGCCTGCCCGGGATTCCAGGAGGCCCTGGAGCCGGAGATCAGGCGCTGCGCCGACAGGCTGTTCGTGGAAAACACGGTGATCGCGGACGACTGCGACTTTGCCAAGATCGAGACCCTCTGCAGGGAACTCTGGGTCAACGTGATGATCGGCAGCTCGGACGGACGGCGCGTTTCCCACAAGCTGGGCATTGCGCTGGTCCGCTGTGCCTTCCCCATCCACGACCGGGTAGGCGGGCAGCGGGTAGAGACGGTGTGCTACGAGGGTTCGCTCTCGATCCTGGACCAGATCGCCAATGTCCTTCTCGCCAAAAAGGAGG
>CAZVHV010000206.1:0-3304 GCA_964627025.1 uncultured Oscillospiraceae bacterium
CAAACCGAATGCTGTCCACGATTCCCGTGGGCGTCCAGACCTCATCCGCCCACCTTATGGTTCTCTTTTCGGTATTTAGCTTTGGCCGGTAATGATGAGTCAGGGCCTTGATCCGTTTTGTTAAGTCCGTTTCCACCGTTCACCTCTCATCCCATCTCCATGCCGCCGAGCGCCTGCCGATCCTGGTGTGCGTCTACAATGTCCTGCAATGCCTGCTCCGCGCTGTCCCGCCTGAGAACATACCCTCCAGCCGTGTAAGCGCCGCCGTGATTAGCGTAATACTCAATACCGATGCGGGAATAATCCAGATAGGGTTGGACGTTCTCATCGAAAGGCATCACGCCGGTTTCCACGAGATAAATGCCCAGTTCACGGTCGGTGCTTACCTCGGAAATCAATAGATATTGATCCAGCCGCTCTCCGATTGCGATTACATCATCCAGGCTGTTCACGGATTCTGCGTTCAGAGCGCCCTCAAAGATGCGGCATCCGTCACGGTCCAGGCTGCCGGTGAGTTCCGCGATCCGGTTTAGTTTTTTAAACTGCCCGGATTCGTTTATATCCGCGTTTTTCAGATACTGCCCGATGCCCCATACATTACTGACCGCTCCGACAATGCGAGTGGAGGCGGTGTCGTCGCTGATGCCGTCCAGAGCGGCCCACGCCTCTCCAATCTCCGCAGGGGTTGCCGGCAGCGGCAGATACACGCCCTCATAATCTTAGACACGGGTCAGGTGAAGCGTCATCATAGCTGCATTCCTCCCATCTCCATGCGCTGCGAATCATCTTTGCGGAGCAGTTCCTCCACAGCGGGCGTGCTGCCCCGGTAGGCGATATAGCCGTAATCGGTAAAGCAGCCGTTCTCATCTTGCATGCGGTGCTCTCCGTATCCTTTGAAATCAATGTATTCCTCCAGATTTTCGTCAAACTCATAGTGGCCGGAGTCTATGATCATGTATCTGCCATATTCCGCAGGGGTCTTGACTCCCGGCACGGCGGTGAATTCATAGAAATTGTCTGCCAGCAATGATACATCCTCCGGCGTTTGAGGTCGTGCCATCTCCACGATAGCGTGAAACGCATTGCGCCCCTGCTCGTCAAACCCCATATAGCTCCTTGCCAGATTATTCAGCGTGTACAGATGCTCAGACAGTGGGTATTCCTCCGTGAAGAGCCGGTAGACCTGTTCGCTCATGCCCGCAAACTCCAGATGAGTGGCACAGGGCTTGGGAGATTTGAGCCCCAATCGGTTCAACGCTTTTTCAATCTCCACCTCCCAGCAGGGCAGATAAAGGTGCTCATATTTGATGCCGCTGTGGTAATCGCCGGATTCCAGGGTGACAGTCGCCGCGTCGTCGCCGCGCCAGTGGTATTCTGGAAACTGCTCGCCGTTATACATCTGCTCCGGGCTGTTGCCGGTGGGATACAAAACGCCATATGGTGTGACAAAGCCCATATTTCCGCCCAAGAGTTTTCTGCCGATGGCCGCAAAGTCCGTGTGCTTCACCTCATCCATCGGTATCGCCGTCCGGCGGCAGAGCTCATATTTTTGTCCGATGGCAGAGATATCGGAGAAATCAGAAATCAGCGCGTAGCAGTGAAGGTTAAAAGTGAGATTGATGAGGTCTTTGACCTCAGTCAGCTTTTTGTGTTCCGCCGCCGCATAGAAGGTGTTCAGCTCATTCTGATCAAAGCTCTCCATTCTCTTGGCAAGGTACTGAAGCTCATCGGCATTGACCAGCGTTCCCACCAGCGCCTGTAATCCTCCGTGATCGTTTTGAACCGCGTCGGTCAGACATAACTTTTCGGTTGTGATGCCGACACTGATTTGATCCATGGCTTTCTGCAAATCCGGTTCGGCGGCGGGGAATGTAACGACCGCTGTGCGGTAGGAGGGGGCGTCATGCCTCCGCAGCGTTATTTTTAACATCAGGTTCCTCCTTCTTGTTTTTCCGGTGGATTTTCTCCATATCGGTTCTGAGGCAATCCCCCTCGGAGCCGTAGCAGACAAATCCGTGGGAGGGATACGGGCAGTCGCCGCAGCTCTTGAATGGGCCCTGGGGCCGCTCGTCCGGCGGTATCCTGCCGCCTGTTACGAGGTTGTCCGAATCGTAACAAGCGGTTCTTCTGTTTTTCCTGTATCGAATGGTCATGGTTCTCCTTTCCGAAAACGCAAAAGAGCCGGAGAATAGAGACGCTTTCACGCCCCGGTTCTCCGGCTCTTTGCTGCTTTCATTTTCTGTTTTGATTGGTACAAAAAAGGGCGCCGCTTTACATGGACTGCCCCTGCACGGGTTCGGCATCGGTTTGATGCAACGCCGCAATTTGCTCCTTAATATCTGGCAGCAAACCTTCGATCTGCTTTTGAATGCCGATGAGGTTTTCCTCGTTCTTCTGCGTCAGATCGTACCCGGCGTCAAAGGTTTCATTGATGCTCTGGTAGATATCAAGGAGCTGGGCATCGGAAAAAGGGCGCTGATTTTCGATCAGGCCGGAGCGGATGGCAAAGTCCTGTTTTGCTTTCGCGTAGCCATCCAGGTGATATGCCCCATTCAGTACGCCGGTACCTTCGTAGTCCCGCTCCCAGGTAACGAACATATATCCGTATTCGGTTTCCCGACCGGCAAGAACAGCGCCGCCAAACTCCGCCAGCAGCCGGAAGTCCTCATCCAGCGCTGTGGCTTTCAAAAGCGGCGCCCTTTCTATCGCCGTCAGGTATTCGCGGACTTCGCTGGAAAAGGGCGCCACTCTGTGGTACAGCTCGTTTGCCTCGGGAGAACGGAGGTCGCCGGGGAATATGCACATGTCCCCGCTGGGTTCCACGCGGCAGACGGGGAGACCGTTTAGCTGGATCGGGAGGGTGTTCCTTTCCGGGGGAGCGGTTTCAATGCCATGTTCCGCAAGGACACGGGAAAGCTCTGCAAAGAAGTTTTTGTTCATATCGATTTCCTCCTGTTTTGTTTGTAAGCGCAAAAAGGGCGCTGACTTTATTGGCTTTCCATCAGCCATAAAAATCAGCGCCCTTTTGCAGTTTCGGGTTATTCAATTGATTTGATTTTGGGCAGCGCCCTTTTTGCGTTTACTGTCCTCTGAAAAAGGGCGCCACTTCTGATCGCTGTGCTTGTGGGTTTGAGTCCTGTCAGAGTGAAGCTTTTGCCCCAATAAATCTACGAAAAAAGGGCTTCCACTTTTCATAGTGGAAGCCCCGAAAAGGCTTGGATTTACTGGCTTTTTAAGCAATAAATCTTTTTTGCCTTTTGTTTTTGGTCTGAGTGGCGGGATTTGAACCCACGGCCTCTACGAC
>CAZVHV010000207.1:0-3287 GCA_964627025.1 uncultured Oscillospiraceae bacterium
TGTTAGAGTTAGGTGCGTAAGGCATAGCCTTTGCCCTAAGCCATATTATAGCACTGCATAATCCTTATTGCAAGCCATAAATTATTATAATAATTTACGCAGCGTGTATCTTTGAAACCTCACATAATAGAGTGCTTTTCCTGGACGAGCTGCCGGAATTCCATAAAGACGTGCTGGAGGCCCTGCGCCAGCCGCTGGAGGAGGAGCAGGTCACCATCGCCAGAGCCGCGGGCAACGAGGTCTATCCCAGCCGGTTCATGCTGGTCTGCGCCATGAACCCCTGCAAATGCGGATGGTACGGCCATCCGAGCCACCCCTGCCGGTGCGCCCCGGCCGAGGTCGGGCGCTATCTGGGCAGGCTCTCCGGCCCCTTTCTGGACCGCATCGACCTCTATGCGGAGGTGCCGGCCCTGGAGTACGAGGAGCTGTCCGCGCGCCCCCACGCCGAGTCCTCCGCCGCCATCCGCGCGCGGGTCAACGCCGCGCGGGCCGTCCAGCGCGCCCGGTTCGGCGCGGAAGGTCCCTCCTGCAACGCCCGCATGGGTCCGCGGGAGCAGCAGGACTGCTGCGCGCTGGACGCGCAGGGGCAGGCCCTCCTGAAGGGGGCCTTCGACCGCATGGGCCTCACCGGGCGCAGCTACGACCGGCTGCTGCGGGTTGCCCGCACCATCGCCGACCTGGAGGGCAGCGAATCCATCCGGGCCGACCATCTGGCGGAGGCCATCCAGTACCGCGCACCGAACTATCTGAGAAGGTGAATAGATTGAACGAAATGATTCTGCTGAAGCTGGGCGAGCTGGTGCTCAAGGGGCTGAACCGCCGCAGCTTTGAGGAAAAACTGATGGCGAACGCCGCACGCCGGCTGCGCCCCTACGGCAACTTCAAGGTATACGCCCGCCAGTCCACCGCCTATGTGGAGCCGCAGAACGACGCCTGCGATATGGACGGCGCCTATGCCGCCATGAAAAAACTTTTCGGCGTGGTCGGCCTCTCCAGGGCCAGATCGTGCGAGAAGACGGCCGACGCCATGCTGGAGACCGCCAAGACCTACTTCGGCGACCTCCTTTTGGCGGCGAAGACCTTCAAAGTGGAGTCCAAACGGGCGGACAAGACCTTTCCCATGACCTCCATCGCCCTTTCCCAGTATGTGGGCGGGGAGCTGCACGACGCCTTCCCCCATCTGAAGGTGGACGTCCACCATCCCGAGCTCACCATCCATCTGGAGGTGCGCGACTACGCGGCCTTCGTCCACGCCGATCCCGAGCCCGGGGCGGGCGGCCTCCCCGTCGGCGCGAGCGGCCGGGCGGTCTGCCTGCTCTCGGGGGGCATCGACAGCCCCGTCGCCGCCTGGATGATGGCCAAGCGCGGGGTCGCGCTGGAGCTGGTCCATTTCTTCAGCTATCCCTACACCTCCCCGGAGGCGAAGGAGAAGGTGCTGGAACTCGCGCGCATCCTCACCGCGTGGTGCGGGCGCCTCACGGTCCACGTGGTCCCCTTCACCGCCATTCAGGAGGAGCTGCGCCGCAGCTGCCCCGAGGAGCTCTTCACCATCCTGATGCGCCGGTTCATGATGCGCATCGCCGAGGAGACGGCGCGGCGCACCGGCGGCGGAGCCCTCATCACCGGCGAGTCGCTGGGCCAGGTGGCCTCCCAGACCATGGCCGCCATGGCCTGCACCGGCGCGGTGTGCGCCCTCCCCATCCTGCGCCCCGTCGTGGGGATGGACAAGGAGGAGATCGTCCGCATCGCCCGGCACATCGGCACCTTTGAGACCTCCATCCTCCCCTACGAAGACTGCTGCACCGTCTTCACGCCCCGCCATCCCCGCATTAATCCCACGCTGGCCGAGGTGGAGGAAGCCGAGGCGGCGCTGGACGTCGCCGGCCTTGTAAAAGAGGCGGCAGATCATATGGAAAGAGTGGTCCTGAAACCATGACGCACACCGCGGAGCTGATTGCCGTCGGCACCGAGCTCCTTCTCGGCAACATCGCGAACACCGACGCCCAGATGCTCTCCCGGGAGCTCTCCGCCCTCGGGATCAACGTCTTCTACCACACGGTGGTGGGCGATAACCCCGAACGGCTGCGGGCGGCGGTGGACATCGCCCGAAAGCGCGCCGACATCCTCATCACCACGGGCGGCCTGGGCCCCACCTGCGACGACCTGACCAAGACCGTGCTGGCCGGGGCGTTCGGCAAAACGCTGGTCCATCACGAGCCATCGGCCGGGCGCATCCGCGCCTTTTTCGACCGCATCGGCCGGGAAATGACCGAAAACAACCTCCAGCAGGCCATGCTGCCCGAGGGCTGCGTCATTTTTGAGAACGACTGGGGCACCGCGCCCGGCTGCGCTTTCGAGGCAGACGGCTGCCACGTCCTGATGCTCCCCGGACCGCCGAAGGAGTGCGCAGCCATGTTCCGCTGCCGGGCCCTGCCCTACCTGCGGTCGCTCGCCGACGGGGTCATCCTGTCGCGCACCCTCCGCATCTTCGGCATGGGGGAGTCGGCCGTGGAGTCCCTGCTGCGCGAAGAGATGAACGCCATGTCCAACCCCACCCTCGCTCCCTATGCCAAGGAGGGGGAGGTCGAGCTGCGCATCACCGCAAAGGCGGACACGGAGGAAGCTGCCGCGCGCCTCATCGCGCCGGTCGAAGAACGGGTCCGCGCCCTGCTGGGCCACAAGGTCTACGGTGCCGACGTCTCCTCGCTGGAGGAGGTCTGCCTGGCCCTCCTGAAGGAGCGGGGGCTGACCTTCGGCGCCGCGGAATCATGCACCGGCGGGCTGATCGCCAAGCGTTTCACCGACCTGCCCGGCGCCTCGGCGGTCTTCGCGGGCGGCGTGGTGAGCTATACGAACCATGTCAAGGCACGCGTGCTGGGCGTGCCGGAGGGGCTTCTGGAGGAGTACGGCGCCGTCTCGCGCCCTGTCGCCGAGGCTATGGCCGACGGCGCGCGGGCAGTGCTCGGCTGCGACCTCGCCGTCGCCGTCACCGGCGTGGCGGGCCCCGGGCCCGACGACCGCGGCAACCCCGCGGGGCTGGTGTATGTGGCGCTGGCCGCCCCGGGCAAATGTCTGGTCAGGGAGCTGCGGACCGGCGGGGGGCGGGACCGGGTGCGCACCGCCGCCGCCGGCTATGCGCTCGACCTGCTCCGGCGCTGGCTGACCGGCGTGCTGCCGCAGTAACAAAAAATACCCGCCCGGGACATGCGTCCCGGGCGGGTATTTTTTTGTCGCGGTCAGAAATTGCAGCGGACCGTGCACTTGAGGGTCTGCCCGTCCACGGTGAC
>CAZVHV010000208.1:0-3266 GCA_964627025.1 uncultured Oscillospiraceae bacterium
GAGATCGCCGAAAATTACGGCATCACCCGTCAGGGCGTGCGCGATGTGATTGTACGTGCGGAGGGGATCCTCACCGAAACCGAAGATAAAACCGGCATCATCCGCCGCTTTCATAAGATGCAGACGCATATTCAGACCATCCGGGATTCTCTGGACAAGGTCATTGCCATCAATGAGAAGAAATATCAGGACGACACGCTGGAGGCTTTGTGTCTTCAGATGAAGGGCGCCATCGATGCGCTGAAGAAGGAGTAGCAATGGCATTTGAGGGACTGACTGAAAAACTTTCCCGCCGCCTTCAAACGGCTCCGCGGAAAAGGCCGCCTGTCCGAGTCCGACGTAAAGGAAGCCATGCGCGAGATCCGCCTGGCCCTACTCGAAGCCGATGTCAGCTATAAGGTGGTCAAAGACTTTATCGCGAAGGTCACGCAGCGGGCGGTCGGCACGGATGTGCTGGAGAGCCTGACGCCGGCCCAGATGATCATCAAGATCGTCAACGAGGAACTGACCGACCTCATGGGGGGCGGCAGCGCAAAGCTCGCCATTTCGCCGAAGCCGCCCACGGTGGTGATGCTGGTCGGCCTCCAGGGTGCCGGTAAAACCACGAATGGCGCGAAATTGGCAGGCTACATGAAAAAACAGCACGGCAAGCGTCCTCTGCTGGCCGCCTGCGATATTTACCGCCCCGCCGCCATCAAGCAGCTGGAGGTCGTTGGCAGCCAGCTCGATATTCCCGTTTTTCAGATGGGGCAGGCAAACCCTGTGGATATCGCCAAAGCTGCCGTCGAGCATGCGATAAAGCACGGCAACGACATGGTGTTCCTGGACACCGCCGGCCGGCTTCATGTTGATGAGGCGCTCATGGACGAGCTGATCGCCATCAAAGAGGCCGTCTCCCCCACCGAAATCCTTCTGGTCGTGGATGCCATGATCGGACAGGACGCGGTCAACGCCGCAAAGGCCTTCGATGAAGCGCTCGATATCGACGGCGTCATGCTTACCAAGCTCGACGGCGACGCCCGCGGTGGTGCCGCGCTCTCCATCCGGGCAACGACCGGCAAGCCCATCAAATTTGCGGGTACCGGCGAAAAGCTGGATAACATCGAAGTTTTCCATCCGGATCGGATGGCTTCGCGCATCCTGGGCATGGGTGACGTACTGTCGCTCATTGAAAAGGCGGGGCAGAACTTCGATCTGCAAATGGCCGCGGCCCTGCAGGAGAAGATGCGCAAAAACCGCCTCACCCTCTCCGACTACTACGACCAGCTGGTGCAGCTGAAAAATATGGGATCTCTTTCCGATATTATGGGCATGCTGCCCGGCATGAACGCAAAAGCGCTGGACGGCGCCTCGCTGGACGAGAAGATGCTCACGCGTACCGAAGCGATCATCCTTTCCATGACACCAGAGGAGCGAGAAAACCCTGTTCTGCTCAACAACGGCAGGAAGAAGCGGATCGCCGCTGGCAGCGGGACCCAGGTCGTGGATATCAATCGTCTTCTCAAGCAGTTTGAGCTGCTCCAGCAGATGACAAAGCAGTTTTCCGGCAAGAAGAAAAAGGGAATGTTCGGCAAGATACCGGGCTTACCGTTCTAACGTTGGTACACGCCTTCCGGCGTTTCCATGATAAAACCACAGCGCTAAAACTGTGGTTTCCTGAGCCGCTGCCGCCTATGTGCGGCGAAATACGGCTGGAAGCAGAGTATAATAACCGCTTACCCGGTATTATGCCTTAAATTCTTTTGGAGGTGAAATACAATGGTCAAAATCAGACTGCGCAGAATGGGTGCCAAGAAGACCCCCTTCTACCGCATCGTGGTCGCCGATTCCCGTTATCCCCGTGACGGACGTTTCATCGAGGAGATCGGCAGCTATAATCCTCTCGTTGAGCCCGCTGAGATCAAGGTGGACGCCGACCGCGCCCAGGCCTGGATCAAGACCGGCGCTCAGCCCACTGAGACCGTCAGAGCCCTGCTGAAAAAAGCCGGCGCCATCTGAGCCGCTTGAAGGAGAGCAACATGAAACAACTGCTCACTTACATTGCCCAAAACCTGGTGGAGCACCCCGAGGCGGTCACCGTCACCGAGATCAACGGGGCGGAGGAAACCGTCCTCGAACTTCGGGTGGACCCCAGCGACATGGGCAAGGTGATCGGCCGTCAGGGCCGCATCGCCAAGGAGATCCGGACGCTTATGCGTTCGGTCGCTCAGCGACAGGGAAAAAAGGTATCGGTAGAAATTGTTGACTGAAGGACGGCGGGGGCAATACCCCGCCGTTTTTCGTAGGGAGAATTCGATGATGAAAAAGAGGTTTTTAGAAGCCGGTCGGATCGTGAACACACATGGAACGCAGGGCGAAGTCAAAATTGTGCCCTGGTGCGATTCTGCAGCGTTCCTGCTTAATTTCGACCTTCTTTATCTGGACGGAAATCCATTCCGCGTCCTGTCCGCCAAAGAACATAAAGGGAATTTACTTGTCAGGTTCGAAGGGATCGGCGACATCAATGACGCCATGTGCCTGAAGGGAAAAATCGTGTATATCGACCGGGAGGATGCGCACCTTCCCTCCGGACGCCACTTCATTGCCGACCTTATCGGCCTCCAGGTCCGCAATGCATCGGACGGCAAAGTCCTCGGCACGCTCGAGGAGATTTTGACGCCGTCCGCGCAGATGGTCTATGTCGTCCGGGGAGAGAAGGAATACCTCATCCCAGCCGTGGAGGAATTTGTTCTGGAGACCAACGTGGAAGACGGCTATATTCTGGTAAAGCTGATCGAAGGGATGGGAGAATAACCGATGTATCGGATCGATATTATGACGCTGTTCCCGGACGCCATGAGCGATATGCTGTATGAATCTATCCTCGGCCGCGCGCAGGAGCGCGATTTTATCCGGATCGCATGTCATCAGATTCGGGACTACACCTTAAATAAACAGAAGCAGGTGGATAATTATCCTTACGGCGGCGGACGCGGAGCAGTCATGCAGGCGGACCCGCTCTACCAGTGCTGGAAGCACATCGTGGACGAGGCCGGCGGCACGCCGATCCATACGATCTACCTCTCCCCTGCCGGCAAAACCTTTCATCAGGATGACGCCAGACGCCTGAAGGATAACTACGACCATCTTATATTAGTGTGCGGCCATTATGAGGGGATCGATGAGCGGTTCATCGAGGAGTGCGTGGACGAGGAAATTTCACTGGGTGACTTTGTGCTCACCGGCGGGGAGATCCCGGCCATGGCCGTGGCTGACGCGGTATGCCG
>CAZVHV010000209.1:0-3261 GCA_964627025.1 uncultured Oscillospiraceae bacterium
TCCGTATACTCGCACAGGACATACGGAAGCCACAGCAGATCGTCCGAAATTCTGGTCCGAACCCCCTTGCCCTCGGGCGGGTGCCACCAATGCTGCACGTCTCCTTCTTCGAACTGATGTGCGCAGGCGCGGAGCAGCTGAGCGGCGGTCAGCTGCGGATCGGTCAGCAGCGTGGCGCAGACGTCCTGCAGCTGATCGCGGAATCCGTAAGCGCCGCCGTTCTGATAGCGGGAGGTGCGCCCGTACAGGCGGCAGGAAATCACCTGATAGAGGGCCCATCCGTTGATATAACTGTCCATCCCGGAGTTCGGGGTGTGGATCTTCAGCGCCGAAACATGCCGGTTCCAGGATAGGATCGTGCGGTTGAGCAGGAGCTTTGCGTCTTTCTCGGCACCGCTTGGCAGCACTGTGCTGACGACCTCCGCCCCGCTCCCGCCCGGTTCGGTGCGAAGGACCAGAACATCGGCCAGTTCGTATCGGGTTTCACCGCTTCGGTCAATGCTGCAGATCAACGCGCAGGGCGGCCCCTCCAGTTCTATAATCAGGTAGCGCGCCTTTTCCTCGGCAGGCACAAATGCTGTCGTGGCAACGGTGCGGTCCCCCCACTTTTTTTCCCACTTGGCAAAGCCGGGAGCATAAGTGACCGTACAGGCCAGGCCGTCGGCATCGGCAAACAGGGAACGCCTCTCCCGCTCGACGCATAGGAAAAATCGCTCCGGCCCGCCGATCGCGAGCGGATCGTTCTGCCATGGCGTAAGCTGGTTTTCTCGGGCGTTGCCGAGCCAAAGATGCCCGCAGCCCGTTTCATCGGTGAACCAGCCGAATTCCTCGTTGCACAGCATCTGGCTCCACCCGACCGGCGGAAGGCGCGGACCGGTGTAAAAGACAAAGGCGCCGTCGCGCGTGGTTTCCCACCTTGGAACGCCCGGCTCCAAAAGATAAGGAAGCGCGGGATCGTTGCAGCCTTCCGTCTCCCGGACAGACTTCGCCGCAAGTTCGCTCAGCACGGGAGCCGGGCCGTCCACCAGATGGATTCCGCCTTTCACGCCTAACTGGTGCTCCCATTCCGTCACTTTCAGCTCGGTCAGGATCGCGTTGCGGAGCGGACGGCGGTAATCGCCCCCTTCGTCGAGCAGGAAAACGAAATCGAAGGAATACCCGCAGCGGGTGAGGAGCTGATGCGCGCGCAGCCAATCGGAAAACGTTTCGCTCTCTCCCGAGACCGCCACGGGCAGGTCGCCCGAAATGCCATAAGGCCAGAGAGATTTTGGATCGAAGGGTTTGTCCGCAGCATACTGCAGGATCAGCTTGTCAAGCAGTTCAAACGACCGCCGAGCGCTTTCGCCTGTCATATGCAGCGCGGCAATGAGCCGGTCTAACCGGCGGGGCTCCCGCTCTTCCGGCCGGCAGAGAAGATGAAGCGCGGTGTGGACGGCGTCCTCCCCGCTGTCGGAAGCGGCAACGGCAAAACGGACGGTACGGCTCTCCCCCGGAAAAAGCGTGACGGGGACCCGGGCCAGCAGGCATGGGTCAAGCACCGCGCCCGCCGTACTCTGCGCGGGCTTTTTTACGGCGTTTTCCAAGCCGCGCAGGCCGCCGCGCCCCAGAGCCGCTTCCCGGCTGGTATCAAAAAAGACCTGCGGCGCGTCCCAGAGGACCGCCATGGCGGGCGTGCCTTCCGTGCCGCGGCGGGGGCGTCTGGTGAATACCACGCCGTCTCCGGTAAAGGTGCTCTCCAGAAAGAGCTTGGAAAAGACCGGATGCGCCTCGTAATCCCGCTCGCGCGCCAGGATCGGTTCGAGGTACAGGATCAGCTCTTCGGTGATGGTTGTCTCGCTCCGGTTCTTCAGCATCATTTCCCGGATCTCTCCGTTCTCCCGCTCGGGCACCCTGAGCGTATGAGTCATCGTAAGGTCCGGAGCGGCGGTGATCCACACTGCGTTGCCCGCAAAGCGATAAGCAATCTGTTCAGGCTGCCTGGATGCAAGGGCGAAGCGGTGATTGACCGTGAGCAAGGTCGTTCCCATCTGTGACCTGGAAACGCCGTCCGAAGCGCAAAGGACCGTATAGGCGCCGTTGGAGACCAAATGCCGGGACAGGGGACTCCCCTCCTGCCAGGAACCCGAGCGCTGGAAGGAGGAGACACTGGTCCTGCCGGGCTTTTCCGGCACCTCCTGTACGGGGCTTTTGAGCACCACCGCTCCCACGGGCACTTTTTCCTGTAACAGCTCCCGGTAGGCGGACATGGAACAGTCGCGCAAAAAACGCTGCTGCATCACATTGTCCCGCAGCGCGTTGTCAATGGCCACCAGACTCATGCCGAGATGGTGTGCCATAAAAGAACGCACCGGCTGGAATTTTCCCGTTCCGGAAATTCGCGAGGGGGTAAAATCTGCCGCCTCATAAAACCCATACTTGCCCTCCATCCCCATTTCCCGCAGGCGGCGCAGATTCCTGACCGCGCTTCCCGGCGCGAGCAGGAGCGCCAGGAAGGACGAATACGGCGAGAGCACCAGTTCGGTGTCCAGGTCTCGTTTCAGTCCAAGCTTCTGCACGCCGTGCGCCTTGTACTGATAATTCAGTCCGGCGTCCAGCGCATAGAAAGCAGACTCGGAGATCCCCCACGGGATCCCCAGTCCGGCCGTTCTCCGCTTCTGTACGGTAATGCAGAACGCGAGCGATTCATAAAGCAGAGAATTCTGATAGGCGGGCATAAGGAGGTGCGGCATAAAATACTCGAACATGGTCCCCGTCCAGGAGGCCATGCCGCTGTAATCGTTGCAGGAGACCAGCGTACGTCCCAGACGTCTCCAGTGACGCGGCGGTATCTCGCCTCTGGCTATGGCGATATAGCTCGTCTGCCGGGCCTCGCTGGCCATCAGGTCGTACCAACCCTTGGTGTATCCCTCCCCCTCCACGTCGTATCCGATATAAAACAGCTTCCGCCGTTCATCATAGAGCACGGAAAAGTCGATCGCCTCGGCCAGTTTCTCCGCCCTTCTCGCAAGCTCGTCCTCTCCCCACTCATACAGTCCCTCCCGGAGCGCGATAAGGCAGCCACAGAGGTTGCCGCTGTCCACAGAGGAGACATAGCGCGGCGTCAGGGGTCTGGCCGTGGCGGTGTCATACCAGTTATAAAGGTGGCCGCGCCACTTCGGGAGGACCTCGATGCTTGCAATCATGCGCCTGATGAAAAAAAGCGCCTGCTCGCGAGTGCAGTAGTCCAAATCGACGGCGGCAAGGATGGAAAGCAGGGCAAGT
>CAZVHV010000210.1:0-3240 GCA_964627025.1 uncultured Oscillospiraceae bacterium
TGACCGGGAGCAGCGCGCGGTCGCTCCCGCGGAGCCTGACCGTCGTGGTCAGCAGCCGTTCCGGCGCCTCCTGTTCCCTGCGGGCGAACGCTTCGCCCCTGGGGCACCGGTTTCCGGTCACCCGGAGCCGTTCCCCCGCACCCTCCACCTGCAGTTCGCAGCCGATCGGGCAGTCCGTGCAGAGCAGCAGCCCGGAGAGGTTTTGCAGGTCTTTTTCCTCCAGCCGCCTGCCCTTGGGGTAGGATTTCGCCTCCGCGTCCGCCCGCGGCACCCCTTTGCCGAGCCACTGTGCCGCCGCCCTTCCGGCAAGCCTGCCGCAGTGCGAGACTTCATCCACCGTGTCGTAGACGCGCACCACGTTGCCGCAGGCGAACAGCCCCGCCCGGGGCGTCGCCATATCGGCGTCCGCCGGAATCCCGCCGGAAGCGCCCAGCGGCTGACCATGCCCCTCCCAAAGCCCGGCTTCGGGGATCAGCCCCGCGGCGACCAGCAGCGTGTCGCACGGGATATACCGTCTTTGCCCCGCGGCCTGCCCGCCGGCCGGCGCGATCGTCACGCCCTTCAGGCGGCCGTAGCCGTGGACGCTCACCACCGTGTAGCCGAAGCAGATCGGCAGGCCGAAGTCCCGGACGCATCCGATGTAGTTGCGCACAAGGCCGCTGGCCTTTTCGCCGAGGATCAGCCGCACCTTCACGCCCTCCAGCGTAAGCCGCCGCGCCATGATCAGGCCGATGTCGCCCGAGCCGAGGATCACCGCGGATTTCCCCGGCAGATAGTTCTGCACGTTCATCATGTACTGCGCCGCGCCCGCCGTATAGATCCCGGCGGGGCGGCTTCCCGGGATCCGGAGCTGCCCCAGCGTCCGCTCGCGGCAGCCGGTGGCAAACACCACGCTTTTCGCCCGCACGTCGGTCAGCCCGTGCGCGGGGTCGGTCAGACGGACGGTAAACGGCGGCGCGCCCTCCACCGACAGCACGGAGGCGTTGGTGCGGATCTCCATATCCTTTGCCCGGAGCCGCTTCTCCCAGCAGGCCGCGTATTCCGGCCCCGTCATGGACCGGCCGAATTCCGTCACGCCGAAGCCGTCGTGGATGCACTGCGGCAAGACCCCGCCGAGGTATTCGCTCCGTTCGGCCAAAAGGATGGGGCTTACGCCGCACGCCGCCGCCTCGCAGGCGCAGGCCATGCCCGCGGGGCCGCCGCCGACGACCAAAAGCTCATAAGTCCGCATCGTCATGGCTTCACCCAGCCTTTCATCAGGCTGCCGCCTTCCGTCCTCTTTCGCGCCTGCTGCGGCGTGCAGCCGGTCTCGCGGCACATCACCTCGAGGATCCTCGACATGCAAAATCCGCCCTGGCACCGCCCCATGCCCACATGCAGCCGCTTTTTAAGGCCGTCCAGGCTGCGCGCCGCAAACGGGCCGTGCAGCGCGGCCGCCACGTCGCCCTCCGTAATCCCCTCGCAGCGGCAGAGGACCCTGCCATAGCGGGGGTCTTTTTCAAAAAGCGCGCGCTGCCGCGCCGGTGTCTCCTGCAAAAACGGGCGGAAGCCGCCCGGCGCGTCCCGAAAAACGGCCTTCTGCGTCAGCGTCAGCCCCTGCTCCTGCAGTCTGGAGACAACGACCTGCGCCAGATAGGGCGCGGCAGTCATGCCCGGGTTTTTGATGCCCAGCGCGCTGACCATGCGGCCGCAGCCGGCCCGCACAAAAAAGTCCTTCTGCTCTTTGGGGAGGTTTTTGATGTTGGCGCGCACCCCCGCGAAATTGCAGATGGCGGTGTTCAGATCAAATTCCGGCAGCAGCTTTCTGACCACGCGCTCCACATGCGCCAGCCCGGCGGCGGTGGTCTCCACATGCCGGTAGGACGGTACGTCCTCCGAGGTCGGGCCCGCGATCAGCTTCCCGTCGATGGTCGGGGCGACCAGCGTGCCGCCCTCGTCGGTCTCCTGCGCCTGATACAGGACATGCCGGATGGGCTGCCGCTCCCGCCTGTCGAATATGTAATACTGCCCGCGCCGGGGGCGGATCACCAGATCCTGCGGATACAGCCAGCTCTCCACCTCGGCCGCGTTGCCGCCCGCCGCGTTGACAACATACCGCGCGGCAAAGTCGCCCTGCGTCGTCCGGAGCCGCATGCCGTCCGCTTCGCCCTCCACACCGGTCACCCGCACGTCAAACCGAAACGCCGCGCCGTTTTCCGCAGCCGACCGCACCACCGCCAGGATCAGCGCAAACGGAGAGAGGATGCCGGTGTTCGGCGCGTAGATCGCCCGCGTCACCCGGGGGCTGAGATGCGGCTCCATGCGACGCGCCTCGGCTCCCGAAAGGATCTCCATCCCCGACACGCCGTTTTTAAGCCCTTTGTTGTATTTTTCAAGCAGCATCTCCTCGCCTGCCGGGTGAAACGCCACATACAGCGACCCGATTTTCTCCATCGGAACGCCCAGCTTCACGCAGAGGTCGTCGTACATCCGGTTCCCGCGCACGCAGGAGATGCCCTTCAGGCTGCCGCCGCGCGGGTGAAAGCCCGGATACAGGATGCCGCTGTTGGCTTTTGTCGCGCCTTCGCCCACGTCGCCGGCCTGCTCCAGCACCAGGACCCGCAGCTCATATTTGCTCAGCTCCCGCGCGGCAAACGCGCCCACGATGCCGCAGCCGATGATAATGACGTCATACTCCGCCATGCCAGTCACCTCGCTTCCTTTTCCGATTTCCGTGTGAGTTTATCCCCGTCGTTTTCTTCGCAAAACACCGGCCAGGACCGACAGGCCGAGCACCGGCAGCAGGCTCGCCGCCGCAAGGCCCGCGGCGGGTCCCGGCTTTGATCCCGCGGCATCCGGCTCGGGCGTCCCGGCCTCCGCGGCTTTGCCCGCGTCTGTTTCCGGCTGCGCGGTCTGTTCGCTCTGCGCGGTCTGTTCGCTCTGCGCCACAGGTTCCGCCGCCTGCGGGGACCCGTCCTGGGACGCCGCTTCCCCGCCTGTGTCCGGATCCTGCCCCGGCGTTTCTTCGGAAGCCGCGGGGGACACGGCCGGCGCCTCGCTTTCCTCCGCAACCGCCGCTACCGGAACGGGCTCCGGCTCCGCGCCGCCCGTGGTGAAGCGGAAGGTCTGCGCGCACTCGGTCGCCATGCTGTTCTTCGCCTGCACCCCTTCCTCCGCCGTGACCACGTAGGTGGTATAGGGCTCCAGCGCCTGTTTGGGGTACAAATAAATATACTGCCTTTTGTCGAACTCAAGCTGCGC
>CAZVHV010000211.1:0-3218 GCA_964627025.1 uncultured Oscillospiraceae bacterium
TCGAGACGCCGGACGCCATCATCGACGCCAGCGCCTCCACCCAGTTCTCCAATATCCGGACCCTTCTGGCCGAAATCTCACCGGAAGACCCGTCCGGCAGGGACCTTCACCGCCGCATCACCGACCGCTGACCGAAGGAGGGTGCCAGAGCTTGTTCAGACAGATGATCCAGCAGCTCCACAGCGCCGACACGTGCAGCCTGACGGGAAAAATCGAGAATATCGTGGGGATGTCCATCGAGGCTTCCTGCGGCCAGGCCGCGGTGGGTGACATCTGCCGCATCTACAGCGGGGCGTCCGGCAAACAGATCACGGCGGAGGTCGTGGGATTCCGCAACGACCGCATCCTGCTGATGCCGTATTCGGACATGAGCGGGATCTCGGCCGGAAATTTTGTCCGCAACACGGGCAAGCAGCTCACCTTTCAGATGGGGCCCTTCCTCCGGGGGCGGATCATCGATGCGCTCGGCCGGCCCATCGACGGCAGGGAGCCCTTCACGGGCGGCAGCGCCTATTGCGTGGAGGGGCGTTACATCAATCCGCTCACCCGCCCGGCCATCCAGGAACGAATGGAGTTCGGGGTCAAGGCCATTGACGGCCTGCTGACCATCGGCAAGGGGCAGCGTATGGGCATCTTCGCCGGCTCCGGCGTGGGAAAGAGCACCCTGATGGGGATGATCGCCAAGAATGTCAAGGCGGACATCAACGTCATTGCCCTGGTGGGCGAGCGCGGCCGCGAGGTGCTGGACTTTATCCGAAAAGATCTGGGCGAGGAGGGCATGGCCAGGTCGGTCCTGGTGGTCGCGACCTCCGATCAGCCCGCCATGCTGCGGAAGAAATGCCCCGCGGTAGCCACCGGCATCGCGGAATATTTCCGGGACCAGGGATATGATGTGCTGCTGATGATGGACTCCCTGACCCGCTTCGCGATGGCGCAGCGCGAGATCGGCCTGGCTGTCGGCGAGCCGCCGGTGGCCCGCGGATACACCCCCTCCATTTACGCCGAGCTGCCCAAGCTGCTCGAGCGCAGCGGAAATTTTGAAAAGGGTTCCATCACGGGGGTTTACACCGTTCTGGTGGAGGGCGACGACACCAACGAGCCGATCGCCGATACGGTCCGCGGCATTCTGGACGGGCACATCGTCCTCTCCCGCAGCCTGGCGGCGGCCAACCATTTCCCCGCCATCGATGTGGGCGCCAGCATTTCCCGTCTGATGACCGACATTACGTCCGGCGAACATCGAAAGATGGCGGGCCGCATGCGGGATATCATGAGCACATACGAAAAAAGCGCCGATCTGGTGGCCATCGGGGCCTATAAAGCGGGGACCAATCCGAAGCTGGACTACGCCCTGAGCAAGATTGATGTGATCAACGAGTTTCTCAAGCAGGATATCTACGAGGCGTTTGAATTTCAGGATACGGTGGCGCGGATGGAACAGATCCTCCAGTGAGGAACTTCCGCGGGCCCGAAGGGATGTGTGAGCCATGAAAAAATTCCGGTTTTCTCTGGACCCGGTTTTGGACTATAAGCAGCAGGTGCTGGACTGCCTGATGTCGGAGCACCAGACGCTGCTGAACAGGCTTGCTGCCCAGGAGCAGGCGGTGGCTGCCGCCGAGCGCCGGTATGACCAGACCAACCTGGAATACCGCGGGAAAAAAGAGACGGGCATGCTGGTCGCCGAGGCCATGACCTATGAGACGGGACTGAAGGTGCTGGAACAGGAGATCCGGCGCGAGACCGAGCGGCTTGCCGCTTTTCGCCGCCAGGCCGAAGAGAAATGGGCGGAACTGGTCACGGTCAAGCAGGACACCTCCTCCATCGAAAAGCTGCGGGAGAAACAGCTGAGCTGCTATCAGGCGGAACTGCAAAACACCCAGCAGCGCTTCATCGATGATCTGGTGTGCGCCCGCGGTTTCGGCCGCGGGGGGATACGGTAAGGGCCCTCCCGGATCATAACGCGCAGCGCCCTCATCCCATCGAAAGGAGGTGAAAAGAATGACAACGACCTCAGCGTTTTTCCCGGCCGCGCAGACCACGCTGCAGACCGCGTCCAGCCAGGCGGCCGCAAAAACGGAGTCCGCCCCCGACGCCGACAGCTCCGGCCGGTCCTCCGCATTCGGAAGGCTTCTGGTTCAGAAAAAGCAGGGAAAGCAGGCCGAGGGGCAGACCGGCGGACAGACCGCGGCGGATGACACCGCGCAGACGCCTTCCGGCGGCAAAGCCAAAGAGCCGGACGAGCTTCACCGGCAAGTGGCCGCCGCCCTGGCCGTGCTGTCCGGGCTGACCGCACCGGTGCAGATCCAGGTCCAGGAGGCCCAGCCACGGCTCGGGACGGCCGAACCAGCCACAGTTTCCGCCGTTTCCGCCGCAGTGCAGCAGGGGACGGAACTCCAAAACGATGCGCCCGGCCAGTTCCCGCAGCTGCCCCGGACGGCACAGCAGGCGGCAGACCAGCCGGAGCCCGGGACACAGCCCCGGACACCGATGCAGCAGCCCGCGGCAGTTCAGACAGCTTCGGCAAACGAAAACGCCCCGGCGGTGCAGATCACGGCGCAAGCCACGGCGGAGGATACCGCGCAGGATACGGAATCCGGCCTGAGCCAGGCGCCGCGGAAGGACGACGTGCAGATCCGATACACCGCGTCCGGGGAAAACCGGCCCCTGTTCCGTCAGGTGGAG
Source organism: uncultured Oscillospiraceae bacterium (assembly GCA_964627025.1). Classification (GTDB taxonomy): domain Bacteria; phylum Bacillota; class Clostridia; order Oscillospirales; family Oscillospiraceae; genus JAEWRY01. The sequence continues at coordinate 2,683 of CAZVHV010000211.1, forward strand.
GCGACCCCCGTCAAAGTAGGCCAGCCTCCCACGGTGGATACGCAGTCGCCCGCGCTGGACGCCCGGCTCGCCGACGAGATCGGCAAAAAGCTGGACAGCGGCGCACAGCGGATGGTGATCCGCCTGACCCCGGAAAATCTGGGCGCCGTGACCGTCGATCTGACGCGAAGCGGGGACGGCTCCATCCAGGTGGTGCTCCACACCGCCACGGACAAGGCGGCAGACCTGCTGACGCAGCATTCCGCCGCGCTGGGCCAGCTGCTTCAGACGGGCACGCAGAATCCCGTGCAGGTGAAGGTGCTCCAGCACCATGAGGAAAACCAGTACCTCCAGCAGCATCAGGACCAGTCCGGCGGCCGCAATTCCGGCCAGGAGCAGCAGCAGCGGCGGAATCGGGAAGACGACGACTTCCTTCAGCAGCTCCGCCTGGGCCTCGTCCCTGCGGATGAACAGGCGGGATAACCGAAATTCAGGAAGAAAGGAGCAGACACATGAGCAGTTTTCTGTCTGACCTGTCGGGCGTTCAGTCCCTGACC
>CAZVHV010000212.1:0-3211 GCA_964627025.1 uncultured Oscillospiraceae bacterium
AGATCGCCTCCAGGGAGACGATGCCGCTCAGGGCGGTGCTGGCCAGATCCTCCTGGTATTTCTCCAGGCCCACCCCCATTTTGTCGGCGATCTCCTGTTCGGTGGGGAACCGCCCCAGCGTGCCGCACAGGTCGCCGACCGCCTGGTCGATCTCCCGGGACCGTTTGCGCACGCTGCGGGGCAGCCAGTCCTGCCGCCGGGCCAGGTCGATGATCATACCCCGGATGCGCCTGGACGCGTAGGTCTCGAATTTCGTGCCCTTGTCCGGGTCGTATTTGTCCACGGCGCTCATCAGGGTGAGGATGCCCTCGTTCACGATGTCGTCGATCTGGGCAAACGCGTGATAGACGCCCACGACGCGGAGGGCGATGCTCTTGACCAGTCCCGCATAGCGCAGCACGAGCGGCCATTTATAGTCCTGGCAGCCCGTCCGCTTGTAAAGCTTCAGCAGCTCGTCGGTGGGCATGGCCTCGACCTCCCGCGGCGTGAAGACCGCGTCCCCGCCGTTTTCCGCGGCGTCTGCCGGGATCGGCGTCGTGCCGTTCATCATCGCTTATCCACCACCTCTCTCGGGCGTTCGGTCTCCATATGCTGCAGCGTGATGTTGCCGATCGCCTGAATCTGCACATTGCTGGTGATCTCGTTAAAGGCCAGCACGTAAAGATTGGGATAGAACTGGGAGAGCAGCCGCCCCAAGTAAATACGGATCACGGGGCTTGTGAGCACGATGGGCGTCTGGGAAAGCTCTCCGAATTTCCTGACGCTCTCCCCGAGCTGAGAGATCATCTGCTGCATGAGGTCGGCGCCCATCGCCAGGTAGACCCCCTGCTCGTTTTTCGTCAGAGAGGCGACGACCTTCTTTTCCACCTCCGCGTCCAGGGTAATCACCCGCAGCTGGCCATGCTCACAGAAGCGGCGGGTAATGGTGCGGGCCAGCGCGGCCCGGACGTTTTCGGTGACGAGGTCCAGATCGCGCGTGGTGCCCATGGACTCCGCGGCCGTTTCCACGATGGTGATCAGATCCTTGATGGGAACGCCCTCCCGCAGCAGGTTGCGCAGGATCTTCTGCAGCGCCGCGTAGGAGATGACGCCGGGAATGGTCTCCTCCACCAGCTGGGGCGAACGCTTTTTCAGGTTCTCCGCCAGCCGGATGGTCTCCTCCCTGTCCAGCAGCTCGTAGACGTGTTTTTTGATGGTCTCGGAGAGGTGGGTCAGCATCACGGAGAGCGGGTCGATGACGGTATAGCCGTAAATCTCCGCCATCTCTTTATTCTCCGGAAGGATCCAGCGGGACGGAATGCCGTAGGCCGGCTCGACCGTTTCGATGCCGTCGATCTCGCGGCCGGCGCCGGCGGGCTCCAGCGCCAGGTAATAGTCCACCAAGATCTCGCCGCGGGCGATCTCCTCGCCCTTCATCTTGATCACATACTGGTTGGTCCCCAGTGTGGCCGAGTCGTGCAGCCGCACCGACGGGATGACATACCCCATGTCCTGGGCGTACTGCCGCCGGAAGATCACGATGCGGCTGATGAGCCGGCCGCCCCGGGCTTCATCCACCAGCGGGATCAGGCTGTAGCCGAACTCCATCTCAATGGGCTCCACGTCCAGCAGGGCGTAAATGTTGTTGATGTCTTTGTAATACTCGTTTTCACTGGGCTGCGCGGGAGGCGGCTCGGCGGCGGCCTGTTCCTCCATGGCGCGGGCCATCTGTTCCTCCCGGGCCATGGCGGCCGATCCGCGCCGGCCCAAATACAGCAGTGCCGCCGCCACGAGAAGCAGCGGCAGGTGCGGCGTCCTGGGCACCACGCCCAGAAAGGCGATCACAATGCCGGCGGTCATGATCGCGCGGGGCTGCATCCGGAACTGGCCCAGCACGTCGTGGTTCAGGCTGCTTTCGGAAACGGCGCGGGTGACGATCATGCCCGTGGCCGTAGAGATCATCAGGGCCGGCAGCTGGGACACCAGGCCGTCGCCGATGGTGGCAATGGAGTAGTTCTGCAAAACCTGCTCCGTCCCCATGCCGCTGGTGGCGCCGATGATCATGCCGGCCACAAAGTTGATGGCGGTGATGATCAGGCTCATGATGGCGTCGCCCTTGACGATCTTGGTCGCGCCGTCCATGGCGCCGTAAAAGTCCGCCTGCCGCTGGATCTTTTCCCGGCGGGCGCGCGCCTCCTGCTCGCTGATCAGGCCGGAGGAGAGATCGGCGTCGATCGCCATCTGCTTGCCCGGCATGGCGTCGAGGGTAAAGCGGGCGGCCACCTCGGCCACGCGCTCGGCGCCCTTGGTGATGACAATGAACTGCACCAGGACGATGATGAGGAAAATGAGGATACCGATAACGATATTGCCCTGGGTGATCAGCTCGCCGAACGCCTTGATGACCTGGCCAGCAAAGCCGCCGTTGGAGAGGATGAGCCGGGTGGAGGATACGTTGAGTCCCAGCCGAAACAGCGTGGTAATGAGCAGCAGCGATGGGAAAATGGAAAATTCCAGGGCGTCGCGGATGTTCATGGTGATGAGCAGGATGACCACCGAAAGCGAGATGTTCAGGACGAGCAGCACATCCAGCAGAAAGGTGGGCAGGGGCAGGATGAGGAAGAGGACGACGACGACCACAAGCAGAGAGATGATACTGTTGTAGATCCGGCTCATGTCCACACCGCCTTTCCTGCCGTACTGTTATTTCTGCCCGCTCTGTTTGTTCACACGGTAGAGATAGACCAACACATCCGCCACTGCTCCGTACAGCTCGGGCGGGATCTCATGGTCCAGCTCGGCGGAAGCGTAAAGGGACCGGGCCAGGGAAACATTTTCGATCACGCTCACGCCGGACTCCTCGGCCACCTGCACGATGCGCAGGGCCACCGCGTCCAGCCCCTTGGCCAGCACCAGCGGGGCGTTGTCCCGCTCCGGCTTGTAGCGGAGCGCCACCGCCACATGGGTGGGGTTCCGAATGACCACATCGGCCTGGGGCACCTTCTGGATCATGCGCGCGTGCGCCATTTTGCGCTGCACTTCCCGGATCTTGCTCTTGATCTGCGGGTCGCCTTCCTGCTGCTTGTACTCCATTTTAATGTCGTATTTGCTCATGCGCAGGTCTTTTTCGTATTTCCATCGCTGGTAGAAAAAATCCATTGCCGCCACAATCGCCAATACCAGGCAGATCATAAATGCGGCGTCAAATACCATTTCGGCAATATACTGGATG